>JAIXVO010000568.1 GCA_027482985.1 Cyanobacteriota bacterium | reverse complement strand
TTTGGGGGGCTGCCACCCAAGCCCAGAATCTTGGCTTGTGCCGGAGACTCACGCGATCGCAAGACCGAGGTACTCCAGGTAGCCTCGGTTTGGGTTCAGGGACGAGGAAGTCAAGTCTCAGGTGGCGGCAGTTGGGCTGAAACGACGAAATTCAGTGCCCGCATGGGTTACGCTACCGCTAACCCATCCTACGAGGAAGCAATTGATCGAAAAATTTAAGGGGCAAAGGAGTTTTTCCTTGGAAAGAGGTTGGGCGTTTGCTGGCTGACCTCTGCGGCTTGACTAAGCAGCGCCGAACGTCCATCGACCCGTTGCCGTGCCCTCACACCAAAGCGCGGCGGCTGAGGGCGACATCGCGAATAAGCGGCACCCGAGATTGCAGGTAGCGACTCAGGAGAGCCGTTTCGTAAGAGTCTAGCGATCGCTCGGTATTCAGTTGTCGGAGCAAACATTGCACCAGACTTTCATCATCCAAATTCAGGAGCAAGTTCGTTTGGGTTGTCTCAACCAGAGACCAGATTTGACGTAACAAGGTTGGGGACATTCAACTTCACCAAACGGGCATTACAAAGGAAACAAAAGGGGAGGGTGTTACTCGACCACACCTTCCTACTGTTTCAACATAGCGAATCCGATTTGGTTTGCTGAAGGATCACATAAGACGAAATAACAGTTACCAAACGGTTACGTTTTTGTGAAGCTTTGCCCCCTGCGGGTAAAGGCAGAAAGCAGAGGGCCGGAGGAAGCCTATGAGTGAGGGCGGGTTAGCGGCTGCTATAGGCAGTCATGGGTTCTTTGATGAAGCGGATGTAAAGGTGCTTGAAGGTGGATTTCATGACGCGGGGCATGCCGAAATCGATGGGCATCATGCGATCGGGTAAGCGCCAATCGGTGATGCGGAGCTGGGAGGGATGAGCCAAGGGAAAGGCGATCGCGTCCAGGTCGGGGCACAGACCCAGGCGTTGAGAGGCGACGATGGTGGGAATCAGGCTGGGATCGACTTGCAGGATATCGACGATCGCCCGATCCAGAGCAAACACATCGGTGGAGGCGGCGAGCAGCTCTAAGGGGCGGGGTTCGCCACCGCTGGGGCCATTGCCTTCATGGCCGATGATGCCATCGAGAATGGTGAGGTTGGGGGCGATCGCGCGTGCCGTTTCCACCAGCATCGTGCCAAACCGGGACTGACTTTTACCCGCTTCCATGTGCCACCAGGCTTTCATCTTGCCGGGAACACAGCCAAACAGATTCTTAACCCCCATCGTCAACGTTAATTGGCAATGGGATTTCACTTTCGGCAGATTAATGACCACATCCGCATCCATTGCTTCTTTCGATAGCAACAAGTGATTAAACTCTGTACTCACCGTTTCATACCGACTGCCATGAAATTCAATAATCGGCAGTTGCAAGTCCTCAATCAACGGCAGGTAGCCATTCGCCCGTGCGACCCCTGCTGCCGTCCCAAACGCCGGACCATCTCCCAAAAACGGCTGTCCCCCTGCCGCCTGCACCATTTGCGCCACGCAGTACACAATTTCAGGGCGGGTCACACATTCCTTCTGCGGCTTTGCTCCCGTCAACAAATTCGGTTTCAGCAACACGCGATCGCCCGGTTTCACGATCGCCGCCATCCCGCCCAACGGCTCCAGTAAAGCTTCCAGGCTATGTCTCAGCGCTTCCAACTCATACGATTGCGCCCGCATCAAACTCACCGATGGCATGGGTAATCCTCTCGCGACTGGGTTTCCTCAAAGCGTAGCAGAGGAGAGGGAGGGAGGGGGGGGGGGAGGAAGGGGAAGGGAGGGGGAGGAAGGGGGAGGAAAATGTTTTTGTGAGAAGGTTGGCGATCGCCCTTGAAATTCTTGGCTTCTCCCGTAACCTCCGTGAGACGTGCCAACGGCGCGTCTCTACGTCAATCCCCGATATTCCGCGATATTCCCCACCTCCCTTACCTCCCTCCCATTCCTCCCCCTCCCTATCCCGCTGTGCCCGCTGAGCGCTACACTAGAAGTCGTTTCGGAGTAGGTCTCATTCGTTATGCCGCGATCGCAACGCAACGACAACTTCATCGACAAAAGCTTTACTGTCATGGCGGACATTATTTTGAAGATTATGCCTGCCAGCAAAAAAGAGAAGGAAGCTTTTGCCTATTACCGGGATGGCATGTCTGCCCAGGCGGACGGGGAATATGCAGAGGCGCTGGAGAATTATTTTGAGGCGTTGAAGCTGGAAGAAGATACCAACGATCGCAGCTACGTGCTCTACAACATTGGGCTGATCAAAGCCAGCAACGGTGACCTGGATGAGGCGCTGGAGTATTACTATCAGGCGGTGGAGTTAAATCCCCGGTTGCCGCAGGCGTTGAACAATATCGCTGTGATTTTTCACTACAAGGGCGAAAAAGCGCAGGAAGCAGGCAACGACGAGGAAGCCGAAGGGTATTTTGACCAGGCTGCCGATTTTTGGAAACGCGCCATTCGGCAAGCTCCCAACAACTACATCGAAGCCCAAAACTGGCTAAAGACCACTGGGCGATCGCAGATGGATGTTTACTTTTAGCGGCTCATCTATTAACGTGGGCGGCAAGATGCCCACCCCACAGTTGCCAAGTTCATGCCGCAACTAGGCAGGCGTTTGGTGAAACGCCTCTACGATGATTTCCTGCCTTCTCCTCCCCACCATTCTTTCCCCTCCCTCCTATTCCTCAACTCCTATGTCTCTTACCCCTGAAGAAGTTCGTAAAGTTGCTCTGCTGGCGCGGTTGGAATTGACTCCAGATGAAGAACAGCAGTTTGCGGGTCAGTTGAGCGGCATTCTGGATTATTTTGAGCAGTTGAGTGAGTTGGATGTGACGGATGTGCCGCCAACGACGCGGGCGATCGATGTGAGTAATGTGACGCGTCAGGATCAGCTCCAGACTTACAGCGATCGCGAAGAGATTTTAGAGGGTGCACCGGATCGGGATGGGGAATTTTTCAAAGTTCCCAGAATTGTGAATACCAGCGAGTAAAGAGTAATAAGACGTTTGTCTAGAAAAAAGACCTGAATCACTGGCTCATCCTGGCTAGTGATTTTCCTTATCGGTTAATTTTTTGATTTGTAAAGTGGTTCCTGTTCAAGCTCTCGGTTCCAGGGTGTAATCGTTAAGATCCATAGACGACGCTTTGCTGCGTTGAGTCGTCTCCTCTCATCGACGGGATGCTGCCCGTTCCTGAATCAAGGTTGATGAAACTTTCCCTCAATTGTCCGACGTGCGATCGCGCGATCGCCGATTTGCACCATAAAGCCTCGCATCAGCAGGTGAAATGTCTGTCTTGTAAGCGTGAGTACGGGGTCGTCTACGGAAAACTCTCCCAACGCACGACGATGCAGGAAGTTCTCCTGTTCCTCAAATCCACGCTGCCCAGCTTCTACAAGCGACACTACAGTTTTCAAATTACGACCGCCGATCGCACCCTTAAACAACTCCAGTTTTCCGTCCCTGGCAAGGCCGACAGCGTCCCCGTCAATTCGGGCGATATCATGTCTGTGTTATACACTATGCAGGGTTATGTGATGCAAAAACTGGTGGCGATCGCCAATCACACCACCGGGAAGCAGTACATTCTGCCGACCCCGGTGCCCAGTACGAGTCGACACCTGGCGCTGTTCCTGATCGCGATGGGTTGTTTACTCACCCTCTCCTTTTTGGGCGGCTGGAATTGGTTTGTCACTGCGGGGTTGAGTGCGATCGGGTTGCTCAGCTACTTCAAATTTTCCAATACCGCCAACCTCACGAGTCCCCCGCTCGAAGGGCAGGCGCGGTTGGGGAAACGGTTGTTGCAAGACCAACGGCTGCTGGCTCAACAACGCAAGCTGGAACAGCGGGTGGGCGAATTGCAGCATGAGCACAAAGCCACCCAGATGTTGATCCATCAATTAGAGACGTTGAAACAAAAAATGTCTCAGATTGATCCCGCTCTGTATGCGGCGCGGATTCATCGGGCCAACCATGCGATGAACTTGCTGAAACAACAATTGGTCAACAATCAACGCCTGGTGCGGGAATATGAGCGCACCTTGAGAATGATTGATATTGAAGTCGAAACGACCTGGATTGCCGATCAACTGCCCGACTCTGACCATTTCAGTCGCTCGATTTTGACTCGATTGGCGGAACTGAAGCAGATCGAAGACCAGAATCAAGACTTGAAAGACCAACTCGCAGCTTACGAGGAAGTGCAGTTGCACGGTATTCACCACTATTGAAGTGAGATCAAGGGGAGCCACTGCCTGACGCGGGCGTGATCCCCGCTTCCCAAGGCACCGCCGTCCGCACCAATTTTGTAAAATATCGTAATATTCGATTTTTTGCGCTATTATGGTCAATGTAAGCAATATCTGAGCGATTGCAGCAAAGTGCAGTCATAGCAGTTTTCTGCTGCTGGATTAAAGCGAGGGGATGAGTCCGTCGCACACGCGATCGCTACAGCTTGAGACGAGACAGTCCTTTAGCAATAAGCAATAGAGGTACATGGGCAATAAGCCAAGCATTGCCGTCTCTCACCTGGGATGTGAGAAGAATCGGATTGACACAGAACATATGTTGGGGTTACTGGCACAAGCTGGATACGCAGTTGATGCCAACGAAGAATTAGCCGATTACGTCATTGTCAACACTTGTAGTTTTATTCAAGCGGCTCGCGAAGAATCGGTGCGGACGCTGGTAGAACTGGCGGCAGCAGACAAAAAAATTGTGATTACGGGCTGCATGGCGCAACACTTCCAGGATGAGTTGTTGCAGGAGATCCCCGAAGCGGTAGCGCTGGTGGGCACGGGCGATTATCACAAGATTGTGGATGTGATTGAACGAGCCGAAACGGGCGAACGGGTGAAAGAAGTTTCCCCAGAACCGACCTACATTGCCGATGAAACCACGCCTCGCTATCGGACGACGACAGAAGGGGTTGCCTACTTGCGGATTGCCGAAGGTTGTGATTATCGCTGTGCGTTCTGCATCATTCCCCATTTGCGCGGCAACCAGCGATCGCGATCGATTGAATCCATCGTCGCGGAAGCGGAACAACTCGCGGCGGAAGGGGTGCAGGAAATTATCCTGATCTCTCAAATCACGACGAATTACGGCTTGGATCTTTATGGTCAGCCGAAGTTGGCGGAATTGCTGAGAGCGCTGGGATCAGTGGATGTGCCGTGGATTCGGATGCACTATGCCTATCCCACCGGTTTGACTCCCGCTGTGATTGAGGCCATGCGGGAAACGCCGAATGTCTTGCCTTACCTGGATTTGCCGCTGCAACATTCCCATC
>JAIXVO010000176.1 GCA_027482985.1 Cyanobacteriota bacterium | reverse complement strand
TTTGTGATTGTAATCAAAACCTCTCTCTAAAGATGGATGATTTGTCTATTGATCACATCGCAAACGTTAAATGATTCAGGAATAAACCCGATCAACTTTGAGTCATCCGTAGAATGCAAGTAATCACGCATGAATAAGGGCAGTTGGGATCAAGATGGATACCTTGCAAAAGCAAATTAACGCTTTAAGTGCCAAGGTTGATGATTTACATCAACTCATTGAGCAATTGGGTCTGCGCGTGGGTGAAATCGTGACCGAATGCAAAGTTGGCAATGAGCAAGGTCAGCGATCGCAACTCGAAAAGAGCATGGGCTACCGTTCCCGGAGTTTCATGACGAGTGATCCCAGCATGGAACATAAAGACGTTCTGGTTGATAATGACAGCATTGATAGCGCCTTGCATAACAGCGAACGGCAACTCTCTCCAGAGATTCAAATTCAACGGCTAACGGCACAATTGACGGCTGCCTACAGCCGAATTGCCGCCCTCGAAGAACAGTTAATTTCGACGCGCATCCATTAACGGTACGGCTCAAGTCACACCTTGAGTTCTCTGAAAACTGAATTTCTTCAGAAGCGAGAGCAATTTCCCTCTCGCTTCTTGATTTTGGGTGTCCACAAGAGGCGGTGAGGGCGGTGCGAATTCTGCCAGTCGAGCAGGACTACCGACTGGTCGCACCCACTTTGGGCAATTGTTTCTTCATTTCATCAGCATATTGATCGGCATTCAAACCCACCAACAAATGCAACACCTGATCAGGAAGAAACATAATGTCCTCGATCCCCGTTTGCCGGAGCGCGGCTTCATCGATCGCCCCCTCATCTGCCAGTTGCAGCCTTAACCGCGTCAACGCTACTTCTTCGACCGCTTGAATATTCGCTGCTCCCCCCAAGGCCGCGATCGCTGCTTGCATCTTGCTTGCCGCCGCTGGATCGCGTTGTAACTTGGGCATTGCCGCCGCTTCGGCCTCAGCCGCCGCCGTTTCTGCGGGATCAGCACGGTACGGCTCATCCGCTTCCGGGCCTGCCCCCTGCAAATACTCCATCATGTCGGTTTTCAGATTCTCGGAGCGGGGGCCAAAAATCGCCTGCACACTATCCCCCACCTCCAACACCCCGGAAGCCCCCAAAGCCTTGAGGCGGGCTTTACTCACCAGACTTTGGTCATTCACGGTAATCCGCAGCCGCGTAATGCAGGCATCCAGCACCGCGATGTTGTGCCGTCCGCCAAACGCCCGCACCAGTTCTCGCGCCAGTTCGGAGCCACTGCCAACGGTCACAGGGGCGCTGTCTCCGGCGGGATCATCGTCCTCACGTCCCGGCGTTTTCAGGTCAAAGGCGCGAATCACGAACCGGAAGACAAAATAGTAGACAGCCGCCGCCACAATGCCACCGCCCACAATCAACTTCCATACGCCTGGTTGCCCGTTCCAATTGCCGAGTTGATTGAACAGGATGAAATCAATAAATCCCTGGGAAAAAGTAAACCCCATCCTGCCGCCCAGCGTGGTGAAAATGAAGCCACACAAGCCTGCCATCAGCGCATGAATGCCATATAGCAGGGGCGCGACAAACAGGAAGGAAAATTCCAGCGGTTCCGTAATGCCCGTCAAGAAGGACGTGAGCGCCGCTGATACCATCAAACTGCCCGTCACGGCTCGATGTTTGGGCTTGGCACACTGCCAAATGGCGATCGCCCCGGCGGGTAAACCAAACATCTTGAACCAATAGCTGCCGCCGAGAATGCCAGCCGTGGGATCGCCCGCAAAAAAGCGGTTGATGTCACCTCGTACCAGTTGCCCCGAAACCGGATCGGTAAACGCCCCAATTTGGAAAAAGAAGGGCACATTCCAGACGTGATGCAAGCCAAACGGCAACAGCGATCGCTCAATCACCGCATAAACCGTCGCCGCCAGCGGGACGTTATCGCCACTCGCCGCCAAATTCGCGAACTGGTTAATGCTCCCTCCAATCGGCGGCCAGATCACACTCATCAGCATCCCGACCGCGATCGCCACCAGTCCGGTGATAATCGGCACCGATCGCTTCCCAGCAAAAAAGCCCAGATATTGCGGCAACTTCACCCGGAAAAATTTATTGAACAAATAGGCGGCAATACAGCCCATGATCAAGCCGCCAAACACGCCCGTATCCAGCGTCATGATCCCCAACACGGGTTTCATCCAGACATTCGGCGGAGTTTGGCCTTGCTCGATCAAAGTTTTCACCTGATCTTCCGTAATCAAGCCGCGAGCAGTGCCCACTGCCCCCAGTGCCGCAATGAACACCATGAATCCCACCGTCGCCGCCAATGCCGAGGCACCATCATTCCCGGTGTAGGCGATCGCCACCGCGATCGCAAAAATCAGCGGCAATGCTCCAAAAATGGCATCCCCCGCCGCTTTCATAATCGCCGCCAACCATTCCGGTAACCACCAAAACGTCGCTGTGGCAATCTTGCCGCTCGCCAAATTTTGTAACTCAATCAACCGGGCACTGCCCAGACCGAGCAATAATCCTGCCACTGGTAACACCGAGACGGGCAGCATCAAGGCTTTTCCCATCTGTTGGAGGAGTGCGAAGGCTTTTTTCCACATCGTTAATCTTCTCCCATCGGACATAACTCCCTGACTTCTGCCGCCGTATTCAGCCCGATCGCTTGCTTCGCAATTTGCTGGCACTGGGCAAAGCTGAGTTCGCGCACCTGGGCTTTGATGGTGGGGATGGTGGGGATG
>JAIXVO010000836.1 GCA_027482985.1 Cyanobacteriota bacterium | reverse complement strand
ATACAGGCTGAGTGGCCGCTAATACCTGGGCTTGAAACTCAGCATCGGAAATCGTCATGACGCTGCTCATAGTGCTTTCCAAAAGGGTTTCTCCAATAACCAAAGCCTCAGCCATTGTGACTTGTTTTGCGGTGCAAACGCAATGCGAGAACGGCGCGATCGCCTGAGTCGCAGTAGCACCTTCACCAAGTCGAACACGGGCTGAGGCTTCGATGGAGCACCCCAATTAGCGGTTAATCATGTCCTGCGGCTTGCCCTCGCCAGTCGCATCTGTCGATCCGGTGCGGCTGAGGGTGGGAATCGCATCTGGAGCCAATTGATAGTCAGGATAGGCGGGAATGCCATGCTCATGAATATCGATGCCTTCCAGTTCGCCTTCTCGCGAGACGCGCAGGAGCCCAAACGCATTCACGGCATACATCAAGCCCATCGCTACCACAAAGGTCGAGACGGTAATAATCACGCTGCCAATCAGTTGCGCCCAAAAGACCTGTAACCCGCCGCCGTAGAATAACCCCGTCACAGGCGCGGAATTATCGGCTCCAATCGGCCCCGTCGCCCCAAAGCGACCACTGGCAAACAAGCCCAGGGACAACGTGCCCCAAATGCCACAAAAGCCATGCACTGGGACGGCACCAATCGGATCATCAATCCGCCACTGTTCCAGCAAGTCGATGCCGATGATCACCAAGACCCCCGCGATCGCGCCAATCAGAATGGCCCCTTCCGGCGACACCCAGTAGCAAGGACAGGTAATGGCGACCAACCCCGCCAAAAAGCCGTTGATGGTGTAGCTCAAATCCCACTTTTTGGTTTTGGGATAGCCGTAGAACATCGCGGATAAACCGCCTGCACAAGCGGCCAGCGTCGTGTTTGCGGCGACGCGACCAATCCCTTCATAGTCCATTGCCGACAGAGTGGAACCGGGATTGAAGCCGTACCAACCAAACCACAGGATCAAGGCACCAGAAGCGGCGATCGTCAGGTCATGGGGCAACATGGGGGCACCGCCATCCCGCGCAAACCGCCGCCCAAAGCGGGGACCCAGAACGATCGCCCCCGCCAATGCAATAAAGCCGCCAATTGTATGCACCACTGTTGAACCCGCAAAATCGCGGAAGCCAGTCCCCAGGAACGGCAGGAAATTGTTGTCGCTGCCCATTGTGGCTAAGAAGCCATCCGGCCCCCAAGCCCAGTGGCCAATGATGGGATAGATGAAGCCGGAAACGCCGACGCTGTAGAGCAAATCCCCAATGAAAGCCGTGCGTCCAATCATCGCGCCGGAGGTAATCGTCGAGCAGGTATCGGCAAACGCAAATTGGAACAGCCAGAAGGCCAGGAACGCGACCCCGGTACTTTCATAGGTGGCGGGGGTGCCCTGCAAGAAGAAGTAATTTAAGCCGATGAAAGGGGTGCCCCGGCTGAACATGAAGGCAAAGCCGATCGCGTAGAACAACAACCCACAGAGGCAGGTGTCCACGATACATTCCATCAGCACGTTGACGGTTTCGCGGGAGCGGCAGAATCCGGCTTCTAACATCGTGAAACCGACCTGCATGGCAAATACTAGAAACGCGGCGAGGAGTGTCCAGACGGTGTTAATCGGGTTCAGGATGTCATTCCCTTTGAGCACCGGATCAGCAGCCTGAGCGGGTTCGCCAATCAGATGCGATAGAAACGCCATCGCCGTCAGCATCATGGCAATGCCTGCAAATTTGCCGATCAACAGCACGTAGCCATACCGCCGCCATTCGCGATCGCGGAGCCGCCGAGTGAGGCGCGTCCATTTGGATGGGTAGGGTTCCGTCGGTGGTTCCACTGCAGCTGTCGGTGACACGGCACTTTGCCGTTTCGTCGTCGGACTGGGGGTGGAGCAGCGCTGAGTGATACTCCGCTCCAGTGCTTGCAGAGAGGATTTCAAGGCCATGCCAAACCCAGCTTTTCTCTTTCGATGTGCCATAAAATTGCAGCCTCTTTTGACGCAGAGTGATGGAAATTTAACCCCGCTCAAATCAACTTTGAAGTAGGTCAAAATTGACCGTTCAAAGTCATGCTTGAACAGCGTTCGCAGGGAGATTTTGAGTCAAACTAAAGGACTAGCGATGCCCCAGAAGAGTCGCGATCGCCAGCTGCAATAGCATGACCAAATTGGTAACGCAGTATGATTTTTGACCAGCACAATCCTTCAGCCGCCACCTCATATCGAACAAAACTGGCGAGCGAAGATGATGATCATTAATCTTGATCTCAAACCGTTCTACTGAACGACTAGAAGGTTTGAACCAGCAATTCTGAACCAGGTGAATTAAGGCTTTTGTCTTCCTTATTCAGCACAATAAGCAGCTATCCAGACCAATTCCGTATCACCCAACACCGTTACCAATAGGAAAAATTCAACTCTGAGCGAAAGTCCGTCTTCATCGCTATTACACCATAATATCAAAAAATATTTTGACACTATTGCAGAGTAATACGGAATCACATTAAAAGTTTAGAAAGTGTTCGTATCCCCCTATTGCGATCGCCCTAAATCCCCCTTTAAAGGGGACTTTAAAATATTGATGGCTTGGTTCCCTCTTGGTGAAGAAGGGTTAGGGAGAATCATTACAGGATCGACTTGTGAAACCTGGTTATGCTCATTGATGAACAGCTGCTCATGACGCATGAATTGCCCCATAAAAAATAACCCCATTCTGGGATTCCAAAATGGGGTTGAAATTAAAATTGAGGGATCAAATGACCCGCTTTAAAGTTGATCTAACTTGGTTTTCAACGCTTCCAGCTCTGCATCCACTT
>JAIXVO010000212.1 GCA_027482985.1 Cyanobacteriota bacterium | reverse complement strand
TGGCCGCAATCAGGTTTTTACCGCTGTGTAACTCTCAGCCTATCCCAACTCAAAAACATCCCTTCCCAAGCCGTGAACCCGGCCCGTTGGACCGGTCACGATGAGATCCCGGATAATGTAGAAGTAGGTGGACATTACATAAACGTAGTTCTGTCCGGTTGAGGATCGACTCCAACGGAGTACATAATCGTAAGTACATGGACAGAATTATTTGACTCGGGGCTTCGGGAGAACACCCCCAAGCCCCAGCTACAGGCTGAATTTAATGATGTCCACCTATTGATCAGGTTTATGTTTGTCGGCTCCGGTCGGCCCGGCCCAGGAGGCTTAACCCAGAATGGGCATATCTCAACAGATTGAAGCGATTTACCAACGCGCTCTGCTGCTCCGCGAGCGGGCCACCGCGTCGCCAGTCCAGCCCGCCCCCCTCGACGACGCTCTGCGCGAGCTGTATTTTGTCCTAGAAGAGCTGCAAGTAACTGATTCAGAACTACAACAGCAAAACCAACGCCTAATCGAGGCCCAGAAGCAGATTGACCTGGAGCGGCAGCGCTATCGCACCCTGTTTGAGCTGGCTCCCGATGGCTACCTGGTGACCGATCGCCAGGGCAAAATTTTCCACGCCAACCAAGCCGCCGCCACCCTGCTGGCGGTGCCCCAGGCCAATCTGGTCGGCAAGCCGCTGATTGTGTTTGTTGACCCCGCCGATCGCTCGCAGTTTCTGGCCCACCTGGCCCAGCCCAACGACGATGACCAAGACTGGGAGGTGAGGATCACCCCACGCCGCAAGGACTCGCTGGCGGTGGCCATTACCACCGCTCGGGTGAAGGGCGATCGCGGCCAGGGGGTGGCCCTGTTGTGGTCGCTGCGGGACATCAGCCAGCGCAAACAGATCGAGCAAAATCTCCAAGCCGAGCTAGGCGAGACCCAGGCCCATCTAGACCGCAGCCAGCGCCTAGATAGCCTAGGCACCCTGGCCAGCGGGCTGGCCCACGATCTCGGCAATGCCCTCAGCCCCCTGGTGACCGCCACCGATCTGCTGCTGATGCCCCACTATGGCCTGGCCGAGTCGGCCTATCCGGTGGTGGAGATGATGAAATCTAGCGCCCTGCGCAGCCTCGATCTGGTTCAGCAACTGCTGCTGTTTGCCCAGGGGGGCACCGGGGAGCACCAGCCCCTGTCCCTGGGACAAGCCCTGGAGGAGGTGCTGGCCATTGTTCAATGCACCATGTCCTCAGCCATTGTGGTGCAATGGTCGGGCGATGACGACGGGGTCTGGGTGGAGGCCGAGCCCACCCCGATCCACCAGGTGCTGATGAACCTCTGCCTCAATGCCTGTGATGCCATGGCCGACGGTGGCACCCTTCAGTTGGCGGTAGAAACCCGCCAGATCGACTCGGGTGACCCCCAGTTGCCCGCCACCGCCCCACCGGGGCGCTACGCCGTGGTTACCGTAGCCGACAATGGCAGCGGCATTGACCCCGCCATTGTCGATCGCATTTTTGACCCGTTTTTTACCACTAAAGAGGCTGGGCAGGGAACCGGGCTGGGGCTGGCCACCACCTTTCGCATTGTTCAAACCCACGGGGGCTTTATACAGGTAGATAGCCAGGTGGGGGTGGGCAGTCGGTTTCAGGTGTTTTTACCGGCGATCGCCTCGCCCCCTGGGGCGTTGCCTGGCGCAGAGTAGATTTTGGATTGCCAAGCCATTAACCATCCCAACACCAAACGGCCAGGCAGGTTCTAGCATTTTGGGACAATTGAAATTTTGAACGTCCCTTAGAGGGTGTTTGAAAAGTCAGAGAGCGTCTCAGGTTATACCTAGGCCGTAGGCTAATGTCATCAAAAATCAGTGTTCCTGCTTTCTCTTGGTGGCAAATCAGACCTGGGATAACCCTTTTCAAACACCCTCTTACGCAAATCCATCGACACCTAGAGCTCTGCTCCTGTATTCTCTGTCTAGGTCTCGGGAATACTACTTAGGCTGCTATCCAGCTCCGATACCATAATGGATCTGTCCCTGCAAATCGACGCCGCCTGTCAACGGGTATTGAATCTGCGTCAGCAGGCTGGAGAGAACCTATCGGGGGGCCTATCGGTGCCATCGGCGCTGGTGGATGCCGCCTTTCAGGAGCTTCATTTTGCCCTAGAAGAGCTGCGCACTGCCCAGGAAGTGCTTCAGAGCCAGACCCAAGACCTCGTGGAGCTGCACCAAAGGGTACAGCAGGAGCGGCGGCGCTACCAAGATTTGTTTGACCTCGCCCCCGACGGTTATCTGGTGCTCGATCGTCAGGGCCTAATTCAATCGGCCAACCAGGCCATAGCGGTTTTGCTCAGGAAGCCCCAGGCTGCCTTGGTGCATAAGCCGATGGTTCTCTTCATTGCACCAGACGATCGGCCGGGGTTTTATCAAACCCTCCAGCAGTTTAACGAGCTGGCCGCCCTGCCCCAAACCTGGCAGATGCATTTAGCCCCCCACCATGGCTCCCCGGTGATGGTGGCGGTGACCACGACGGCGATCGAAACCGATGGCGTGGTGAGCTGGCTCTGGCAACTGCGCGATATCACCGAGCAGCACCAGATGCACCAG
>JAIXVO010000362.1 GCA_027482985.1 Cyanobacteriota bacterium | reverse complement strand
TCATAGGCACCCAAATCATTAGTCATGGATGAAGTAAAAGGCACCACCGTACACCACAGGAGCATGGGGATGTCAATCCAACTAAATTTGAACTGCGCAAACCGAGCGGAGTCATAAATTGCCGTGGCTAATAACACCGCATAGCTGGTGCCCGTGGCTTTGGAAAAGTCAGGTAAGCCCGGAAATTTGATATGGGAAACAGGCAGAAAGAGAGTGGCGGCAATAAAGCTAATCACAACTGCCCGCTGACCGGGATATTTCAAATAAATATAAAGAACGATTGGTGTCCAGGCGTACAGCATCAATGGTACAAGTGCGTTTCCCGATCCCATAAGCGGTTCCTTGATTTAAGCCTTAGCGTACTGGCGCATGCGGTTGAGTTGCTGTCTATGATGGCAGAGCGATCGCCCGATCTAGGACAGAAACAATTCCTGATTCACCCCATCCTAACCTTTGTCCGGAGCATTCCAGGACGCTGACACCTGCGTAAAATCACGAGGCTGATGGCATTTAACCGCACGACACCAGCAGTCAGCCCCGTTGCTATGGTTGACCCATCTTCACGCGGCCTTTAAGACCCTGATTTCTCTGATTGAGACTATAAATCTTGAGTGAAGCCCAAGTAGAAGCAATAGGTAGATTCCACAGAAGGTTCCATAATGTTTGTTAAGACTTTGTGATTCACAACAGTTTGTTAAGTTTGATTTCGATTAGTGCAAAAGATTTGGTTAAGCTAATTGCAAGTTTTGCTCGATAGCGCAAAGTTTTGCTGGTACCACCCGCTAACGTCGCAGAAAGGTTTAACACTAGGATGGGTAGATTAGTTGGGTGCAGCGATTCATTGATCCCAATGCCTCATTCTCAAGTTGACTTTGTTTCTCGTACTCAGAAAGCCTCATGATTAGGAAAACCCCCCAGTCAGCCGCAGGTATCGCGTTATCAGTTGTCATCATCGCGAACTCGACCCTTCCGACTGTTGCCCAACAGCCACCCTTACCTCCTCCTAACCCCTCTGCGGTTCCCCCTAATCAATTTCCACCGAGCGCCCCTGTTTCCCCGCTACCAGAGAATTTTCCTTCTGGGGAAGTGCGTGGTCAGGCTTATACGTTGGGTGCAGGCGATATTGTGCGCGTAGACATTTTTGACATCACCCCCGAACTGGCACTGGAACAGCGCTACACCATCCTGCCCGATGGCACTCTCAATTTACCCTGGGTGGGCAGCGTCCCCCTCTCTGGCCTGACGCTGGGGGAAGCCGCTAATGTACTCTCCCAACGGTTTGGTCGCTTCATCCGTAATCCTGTTGTAACCGTCAGTTTGCTGGCTCCGAGACCCTTGAAAGTGGGGGTGATTGGGGAGGTGAATCGACCTGGCGCTTACATCATTAGCGTCATCAGTAATGAAGTGACCCAGACCAGTCTCAACCAGCGCACCGCTTCGGAAGGGGGAAATCAATGGCCGCGCGTTAGTCAAGCGGTGCAGACAGCGGGTGGAATTACTGGCTTTGCCAATCTCCGAGAAGTCCGAGTTCGTCGTCCGAAAGTTAATGGTGGTGAAGAAATTATTGCCATCAACCTTTGGAAATTTTTAAGCGAGGGTGACTTAAATCAAGACATCCTACTGCGGGATGGCGACACCATTTTGGTACCCAAAGCCCCAGCCTTGTCGCCAGAAGAGGCAACTCAAGTTGCCGTTAGCAACTTCTCGCCTGCAACAATTGGTGTCAGTGTGGTGGGTGAGGTCGGCTCCCCTGGAACGCTTCAGGTCAAACCCAGTACCACGCTGAACCAGGCTATTATGGCGGCAGGTGGCTTTCGCGGTGGACGCGCCAGCCGGAAAAATGTGGACTTAATTCGCCTGAATCCAGATGGCACGATTTCAAGACGACGACTCTCCATTGATCTCGACCAAAACATGAACGAGGAACGGAACCCCCGCCTATTTAATAACGACATTGTGGTGGTGAACCGCACCTTTATTGCCGGGGTTAATGATTTTCTGGTGAACGCGATCGGGGTGCCGCTCACAATTTTTAGTGGCATTAGCGGCTTTAGAAGTTTGTTGTTCCCCAATCTCAGGCAGTAAACTTAGCGAAAAGGTAGGTGGTAGGGCGCATCTTGTTGAACAAGGTCACTGGCAATAGATGAGGTTAATATGCAAGCTGGACAAGAATTACAAAATTTGCCGATGAATGGTCATCGCCGCTTAGACGCTCCGGCGATGAGTGGGGAGTTGAATGGAGAATCTGGTGAAGGAAAACCGAAAGGTGGCTTCAAACTTCGTCCCATTCTGGCAATTGTTCGGCGTAATATTCCTTTAATCTTAGGAGTTACCGCAGCAGCAGGGGCGCTCTCCTACTTGGTTTACCGCGGTACGCCGTTGATTTACGAAGGGGATTTCACCATTCTGGTTGAACCTATTACGTCTCAAGCGCGGGCTACCGATCCAACCGCCATCTCGCGAGCCTCACAATTTTCTAGCCAGGACAACAGCACGATTGACTACCCCACCTTGCTCCAGGTTTTACAAAGCCCTGAATTACTCTCTAAAATTGCGGCTCAAATTCAAACTCGTTATCCAGAAGTGACTGCTAGCGCTTTGGCACGAGCTTTGAAAAATCAAGATTTTACGGTGGCGCGCATTGGCACCAACTTGCTAGACTCCACCCGCACCCTGGAAGTCACTTTTCGCGGCACCAATCCTCAGCAAGTGCAGTTTATTCTGGATAAATTAGCAGAGGGGTATCTGCGGTTTAGTTTGGAAGATCGGAAGACGCGGATTGGGGGCGGGGTTGAGTTCATTGAAGACCAGTTGCCCGTCCTGCAACAGCGTGTCAACAATTTAGAATCCCAGATCCAATCAATCCGGCAACGCTACCGCTTTACTGACCCAACGATTGAAAACCAACAAGTGGTTGACCAACTGAAAGAAGTTCAGAAAGAAAAATTAACTGCAGAAACAGCTCTACAAGAGCAAGCGACTTTATTTAACAGTTTGCAAAGTCAACTCAGTTTAACACCGGAGCAGGGATTGGCAGCGAGTGCACTCAGTCAAAACACACGCTTTCAAGACCTGCTGAATCAGCGACAGCGAGTGCAAAGCCAAATTGCGACGAATTTAGCTCGCTTCACAGAGGATAGCCCCACGGTTCAGCGGTTGCGGGGGCAGGAACAAAATATTAATCGGTTGATTGGGCAAGAAGCGCGCTCAATCCTTGGGAGTAGTGCGCCAGGCGTTGCTGGCACTTCTCAGGTTGTGACCTTTCAAGACCCGTTAAGAATTTCGTTGATTGGTCAATTGGTGACTTCTGGGAACCAGGCCAGAGCTTTACAAGCGCGTAGAGCTGAAATTGTGCGCACAGAAGCAGAATTGAATCAGCGCCTAATTGAGTTGCCTGCCATTGTGCGGCAATACAACGCGCTCCAGCAACAGTTGGATATCGCCACCAAAACGTTGAATCAATTTTTGCTGCAACGAGAAACTCTGCGCGTGGAAGCGGCGCAGAAAGAAGTTCCTTGGGAAATTATCTCGAAGCCAAAGCTGGTTAGTAGTCCTTTGAGCGGTAAGCCGATCGCCACTCGCGGGAAAAAAGCGACGCAGATGCTAATGGGTGGGATTGTCGGGGGCCTGTTCTTGGGCTTACTGGCGGCTCTACTCCGGGAAAAGCTGAGGAATGTCTTTATGACGGCAGAGGATTTACAAGATGCGATCCAGCAGCCATTCCTGGGTACTGTCCCCTCGGCTATAGGGATGATCTCGATCGCCAATGGCAAATTGGACAAACAATCGAATCCCTTCCTGGATGCGTTCAGTTCGCTATATACTAACTTGCGGTTTCTGCACGCAGATGGTGCAATCAATTCACTGGTCGTAAGTTCAGTGGAACCCGGAGATGGCAAGACCATTGTGGCCTTCAACTTAGCTCAGACAGCGGCCTCAATGGGGCAACGGGTGTTGCTGGTGGATGCGAATTTCCTAGCGCCTCAGCTCCATACCTTGACAGATATTTCGAACCACCGGGGTCTCATTGATGTGCTGCAACAGAAACAAACTGTCGAACAAGCGATCCAAAAATCTCCCCTAGATCACAATCTTGCGGTTCTCCCGGCTGGCACTTTACATGCAGGTGCAACAAAGCTATTTGCTTCGGTTGAGATGCAAAAACTGGCGCAACAACTACGCCACCAGTTTGATTTAGTCATTTTTGATGCGCCAGCACTCGACGGTCTAACCGATCTCAATTTCTTAGCTGCGCAAACCGATGGCTTTTTGATGGTGGTCGGGGTGAATAAAACTAAGCGCTCTACTTTCAATAAAGCCATCAAGGGCTTAGAAACTTATCGTTTACCCGTGGTGGGAGTGGTTGCTAATCACTCCAGTGCCAAGAATTCGGCTTACCCCATCGCCCAACAAAGTATGGTGGCTGGCGGCGAAATGCCTTCGGCCTTCTTTGGCAAGCTCAAAGAATCAACTGATGTCGCCCGTTAAGGAAAGAGTTGATTCAAGGTTCCGGGTGGGGATTCAGACAGCCATTGTGGGATTACTAGTGGAGTAATCTCCGCCTGGAATCGCTGAGCCATTATTCATTCCATCCCGGTGATGACATCCCATGCAACTGATGAG
>JAIXVO010000487.1 GCA_027482985.1 Cyanobacteriota bacterium | reverse complement strand
CCCGCTGCCAGAGATAAGGCGTTAACCGCGCATCGAGTTTCTCGGCGTGATCAAAATCCCGAATCGAGGCCGCAACGTGACCCAGCTTAAACTGCACCATCCCCCGGCGCACAAACGCATTCGGGTTCCGCGAGTTAGCCTGCACAATGCCATCCCAATAGTGCAATTCCTGTTCCAGTTGAGCCACGCGATCGGCCATGTTTAGGGTGAGTGGTAGGGGGATCAGAATTAGTGTAGGGGAGGGAGGGGGAGGAATGGGAGGGAGAGGAAGGAGTCAGAAGACAGAAGTTAGGAGTCAGGCAGGGAAAGACTGGTAGAGACGCACCGCTGGCACGTCTCGATAAGATTCAGGAGCCAGCAGGGGAACAGAAAATCGCCGCAATCGACGAGTCAACTCCTCATTCCTTCCTCTCCGTCCCTTGCCCTCCCTTTCCCTTCCTTCACCTCCCTCTCCCTTTAGAGGAAACTTAACCCTATACGTGCCCCAAATACGCTATATGTAGCGTCAGATAGCGATCGCGATTCACTGGGTGGGTAATTTTCGCTAGGATAGAGCGGCATGGGTACAGTGACAGCAATGACACGAAACGGGATTGGGATTCGGACGGCGCAAAATCGCAATGAGCGGCTGACGGGCCAGATTCATGTCTACGATGGGGCGGGGAAGGGCAAATCGCAAGCGGCGCTGGGCGTGGTGTTGCGCTCGATTGGCTTGGGGATTCACTCCGACTTGCAAACGCGGGTTCTGCTCCTCCGGTTCTTGAAGGGGCCGGGGCGGATGTATGACGAAGATGCGGCGATCGAAGCCTTGCAACGTGGGTTTCCGCATCTGATTGACCAGGTAAGAACAGGGCGGGCGGAATTTTTTGGCGCTGATGACATTACCCGCTTCGACAAGTTGGAAGCGCAACGGGGATGGGATGTGGCAAAGGGCGCGATCGCGTCGGGGCTGTACTCGGTGGTGGTGCTGGATGAGCTGAATCCAGTTCTGGATCTGGGGTTGTTGCCTGTAGAGGAAGTGATCAAGACGCTGAAGCGCAAACCGGAACAGATGGAAGTGATTGCGACGGGACGAGCGGCACCGCAACCGTTGCTCGAAATTGCCGATCTGCATTCGGAAATGCGACCGCACTTTCATGTGGCGACGCAAGGGATTGATGGCATTGAGATTTACACGGGTGAGGGCAAAGGCAAGTCTACCAGCGCGTTGGGGAAGGCGTTGCAGGCGATCGGGCGCGGCATTGGGCAGGACAAATCCCATCGGGTGCTGATTATGCAGTGGTTGAAAGGCGGCAGTGGGTATACCGAGGATGCGGCGATCGCGGCGTTACGGCAGAGTTATCCGAGCTTGGTAGACCATCAGCGGTGTGGGCGAGATGCGATCGTTTGGCGGGGCCAGCAACAGGAGTTGGATTACGTGGAAGCGGAGCGGGGCTGGGAAATTGCTAGAGCCGCGATCGCCTCTGGGCTTTACAAAACCATCATTTTGGATGAACTCAATCCGACGGTCGATCTGGAACTTTTACCGGAAGAACCGATTTTGCAAGCCTTACTGCGGAAGCCTAGAGATACGGAAGTGATTATCACGGGGCGCTGCAAACATTTGCCTGCTTATTTCAATTTGGCGAGTGTGCATTCAGAAATGATTTGTCATAAACACTATGCCGAAAAAGGGGTCGATTTGAAGCGGGGGGTTGATTTCTAGCGATCGCCCAACCGTTGACGAACGTAACCCTTCGCTGTACCCGATTGTCTGATGTCACTAAATGTGCGACAGTATTGCTTGTCCTTTTGCTGAAAGTAACTTTTTGCAAAGAATTATCTTATTCTTGCTTGGTTTTAGGCAAAGACAACCGTTGTCGCTCTGGTGTGAGATCAGTCCTCATGTCGAAACTCCTCCACAACTCAATCACCCTGCTGGTGACTGGCTGTATCACCACTGCCATCGGGGTTTCCCTGCCCGTCACCACCCAGGCCCAACAACCTGTTGATGGCATCGGTCAGCCCAATGCGGGTGACTTGAATACCGCTACGAACTCCGATCGCAATGATCCGTTAAACCGCTTACTACGAGAAGGTCGGCGCTTGACCAACGCCCGCAACTTTGCCGGGGCGCTGTCTGTGTTTCGGCAAGCGGTGGAACTCGATCGCAACAATCCCCGCATTTATTCCAGCATCGGCTTTGTCTACGCCAGTCAGGGCAACTTTGAAGAGGCCATGCGAGCTTACCAACAAGCCATCACGCTGGAACCTGCCAACGCTGAATTTCACTACGCTCTAGGCTTCACACTGGCAAATTCCGGCAGAAGTACAGACGCGATCGCTGCCTACCAACGGGCACTCCAACTCAACCCCCGCCATGTGAATGCTGGTCTTGGCATTGGGGTGCTGCTCTCCCGCCAGGGAAACTATGAGGAAGCCCTCCAAACCTATCGGCGGATCGCCGCGATCGCCCCTCAGAACTTCAAGGCACAGGAACTCCAGGGCACGGCATTAATTCAGTTGAAGCGGCCCCGCGATGCCTTCACGCCGCTGCAACAAGCGGCTCGGATTGCGCCCCAACAGGGGATTGTCCGCGTTCATATCGGCACTGCCTGGTTACAGTTACGAGATTTTCCCAAGGCGCAGACCGCCTTCAATCGCGCCGTGGAACTGGAACCCCGGAATCCCAACATTCACTTACAAATTGGTCGGGCTTGGCAAGCCGTGGGGCAATGGGAGGAAGCGATGCGAGCCTACCGCCGCGTGGCCGTGCTGCAACCCACGCAAGCCGACGCGCAACTGGGAATGGGCGATGTGTTATTTGAGCAGGGCAATTTTTCTGCTGCCGTCACCGCCTATCGGCAAGCGATCGCCTTTGCCCCTAGCGACCCGGATGGGCACTTGAAGTTAGGCAAAGCGATGAAACAATTAGGCCGCAGACAGGAAGCGGTTTCCTCGCTGGAAACTGCGAAAACCCTGATGCAAAGACAAGCCGCTTCGGGCGATCGCCTGCAAGAAGTGGATACTTTGCTGCGAGAACTGAAGCAAGTCTCAGGCTAATTTGCTCAGCCTCGTCCTATGCTCTGCTCATCCTCTACTCAGAAATGTAAACTAGAGTAAAGACAGCATTTTAACCAGCAGGGCATAGTGTAATGGCTTTATTTGGACTCGGCAAAAAATCAACGCTTCCGACAGCGGCAGAAGCTCTCCCCGGACGGGCAACCGAAATGCCGCTGACCAACCGTCATTTTGTCAACGGCAATCCCCTCAAGCCGCCTTTTCCCGACGGCATGGAATTGGCCTTATTTGGGTTGGGTTGTTTTTGGGGGGCAGAACGTAAATTCTGGCAGCAACCCGGCGTTTACAGCACCTCGGTTGGCTATGCCGCCGGTCTCACACCCAACCCTTCTTACCAGGAAGTGTGCAGTGGCATGACGGGACACAATGAAGTTGTGCGGGTGGTCTACGATCCCAAGGTGATTTCCTACGAAGCGCTGCTGAAGGTGTTCTGGGAAAGCCACAATCCCACTCAGGGGATGCGTCAGGGGAACGATGCTGGCACCCAGTATCGCTCTGGCATCTATGTGTATTCGCCCGCCCAACGCCAATTGGCAGAAACCAGTCAACAGCAGTATCAAGAAGCGCTGACGCAGGCGAAATTCGGCAAAATCACGACCGAAATTCTGGACGCACCGGAGTTTTACTACGCCGAAGATTATCACCAGCAATATCTCGCCAAAAACCCCGGCGGCTATTGCGGTCTCGGCGGTACGAATGTGTCCTGCCCGATCGGGATCGCGGAAGTCGCTAATTCCTAGTAGATTACGGCATGAATTTGCCTACGGTGGGGTGGGCATCTTGCCCGCCCAAGTCAAGACCCTACGGCACTGACAGGCGAGTATGTCATTTCTGGAGCAGGTTGAAATTCATCTCCGCAATCGCGTTGCCCCCCACGCTAACACCCTGGATCACTCGGTGGTTGACTTGCAGCAAGCCTTTCACGAACTGGGTAAGCCAGGGTGGTTAGGGCTGAAAATTTCGCAGGCGTGGGGTGGCAGGGCGCTGAGTGAACCGGAATTTCAGCAGGTCCAGGAACTCATCGCGCAATATTCCGGTGCCCTGGCTTTTTTGCAGGCGCAACATCAAAGTGCGGGGGGACTGTTAAGCCGCAGTGCCAATCAGGACTTGCAGCAGGCGTACTTACCGGGCATGGTGACTGGGGCGATCGCGGTGGGTATTGCCTTTTCCCATCTCCGCCGCCCAGTGCCGCTGGTGAAAGCGTTGCCAGTGACCGATGGTTATGTCTTAACCGGGACGCTGCCCTGGATTACAGGCTATGGGCTATTCCAAACTTTCATCGGGGCAGCAGTCTTACCCGACGGGCGTGCTCTGTATGGCATGTTGCCCTTCACCCCGCAAACCGCTGCTGACGGAGCGATTCACTTCAGTTCACCAATGGCGCTGGCGGCGATGACTTCCACCCAAACCGTGACAGCAGACTTGCAGGACTGGTTCTTACCCAGGTCGCAAGTGGTGGAGATTCGACCTGCCGAGGCGATTCAGCTCAGCGATCGCCAGAATGTCTTGCAACATAGCTTTTATGCTCTGGGGTGTGCCAGAGCCGGAGTTAATTTAATTCAGACGATTGGCCAGGCGCGATCGCAACCCTACATCGATCAGGCGCATGCGGTCTTGGCGGCGGAACTCCAGGATTGTCGGACTCAGATTTATCATGCGGCGCAGCGCCCTTTCGCCGAACGACTCCAGTTAAGAGCCTGGGCGATCGCGCTGGCAGTCCGCTGTGCCCATGTTGCTGTCACACTGGCGGCGGGACTGGCGAACACTTTAGATCATCCGGCCCAACGGATCTATCGGGAAGCAATGGTGTTTACTATTACAGGGCAAACTGCTGATGTGATGGCAGCAACAGTCCACAGACTGATTGCTACACCTGCCGCCGTGCCATTTGGGGAGGGCAACCCCCTTCAGGTGGATTGCGGTAAAACTTAAGATTTGTCACTCTAAGCACAGCCTAACAACATTCACTGAGGGAGATGATCGCGATGGCAAGACGTGCAAGAGGTTCAGCAACCGGATTCTTGAGAGACTTTCAAGACTTCATCATGCGGGGGAACGTCGTTGACCTGGCAGTGGCAGTCATCATTGGCGGTGCTTTTGGCAAGGTGATCGAAGCTTTTGTGAATTGGATTATGGCGGTAATCCTGAATCCCGTCCTCAAGCAAGCCGGGGTTGATCAGTTAAAGAATTTGCCGTTTGGCGTGGGGGAATTGGCGGTCGCGATCGTCAACTTTATCGTGATTGCCTTTGTGATTTTTCTGATTGTGCGCGCAATGGAGAAATTCCTGCGCTCCCAAAATAATGAGCCAGAAGCGGCTCCCGATCCCGTCCTGGAATCTCAAGCCCGCTTGACAGAGGCGCTGGATCGGCTGACAGATACCATGTCACGCCCTTAGCGATCGCCGTTAGACGCGCCGCCCCATAATCACCAGGTCACAGGACTGCTGCTCAAACTCGGCGATTGCGGGTAGCAGTCCCCATTGCTCAAAGCCAAACTGCTCAAACAATGTGAGACTGGCAACGTTGGTGGCAAAAATACAGCCCACCAGATTTTTCAGCCCCAATTGCTGACTTTGGGCGATCGCATGTTGCAGCAGTTTGCGGCCAATTCCCTGCCGCCGAAACTGCGGGGCAATATAAATACTTAATTCTGCCGTCACATCATAGGCGCGGCGTTCGGAATAAAACGATTGGAAGCCCAGCCAGCCCGCGACCTCTCCAGCGCTCTCCATGACCCACAACGGGCGGCGATCGGGGGTATGGTGATGAAACCAGTCCAACCGACTGGCGACGGTCACAGGCTCCAGATCAGCCGTCACGCTGCGGCATTCAACCGTGGAGTTATAGATTTCAACAATGGCAGGCAGATCCGCCTCAATAGCATCCCGAATCAGCATGGGTTGTAACAGCAGCAATATTCTTATGGCTGGAAGTTATCACAAAGTCGGGATGGGAATCGTTCTTCGCGATCGCTCTGACCAATCCGCCCTCAAATTTCATAAATCATTTGACAAATGTTCCATCCATCGGCACAATAAAGATCGCTCAGTCAATGAGCGCCTCGCGCTGAGACTTCTTCTCAAAGCACCCTTCGCGGGGGACTGTAGTTCAATTGGTTAGAGCACCGCCCTGTCACGGCGGAAGTTGCGGGTTCGAGCCCCGTCAGTCCCGTTCCAAAATCGCCCTTCTTGCTGAGACTAAAACGTCTAGTAAGAAGGGCGATTTTGTTAGTTGCGGCTATCCCTCTTCGTCCTGATCCAGTTGGGGGAACTGTTCATAGACTTCGGTAATCAGCAAATACAGTTCTTCTAAAATTTCCTCGGCTCCGGCAGCATCGACTTCCGTCAGGAGTTGTCTGAGCTGAGTCAGCGGTGGCAGCAGGCGATCGGATTGAGCAGGCGTAAGGGCAGTCATAGGAATTCCATGAAGGGGATTAAAACTGGGGTCTGGAGGTCGCCAGGATGGCGTGTAAATCGACGACAGAGCCAATCACCACGATCGCTGGGGCTAAAAATTTGGCGGCTTCCACCTGCTCCACAATTGTGGCTAATACACCGCGTAACTCCTCCTG
>JAIXVO010000099.1 GCA_027482985.1 Cyanobacteriota bacterium | reverse complement strand
GTTTATGGAGCGCAACCCCCACTTACGGATTCAAGAATACATTGTGCTGGATGTGTTGATCGGTCATGCCGTCCGCCTCTCCTGGCTGGCGCAAAACCCCTCCCACGGCGATCGCTACGATGAACACAAAGCCGCTGCTTGGCGCAATTTTTACGCCAGTTCACCCTACGATTGTGCGACCTATATCGTGAATGCTCTCCGCTTCCTGATTCAGATGGCACAAACGGGCAAAAAACGCGATCGCGTATTCGATCCCGATGCGGAAGCATCCGAAGTCGAAGCACTGGATGTCAGTTTACCCAATTAGAAATACCGATGCTTTCGTAGTTGAATTACGTCACCCCACAAAGTTCTTCTTAGTGTTGGGTTTCACGATGTTCAACCCAACCGACGACTGAGTTAGGTTAGAGAATCTGACCCACGATCGCAGTGAATCCTGGCAAATTAGGGCTGGTCAGCGAATCGCTCGCGTACAGGGTACAAACTCGTTTCAGCAGTGCCCCATCGCGCCGATAGACTTCCACCAGTTGCAAATCGCGATCGACAATCCAGTACTCCAAAACGCCATAAGTCGAGTAAAGTTTTAATTTCGTTTCGCGATCGCGTTGGGCATTGTCTTTTCCGGGGGACAACACCTCTACGACCAACTCCGGTGCCGCCATTAAATGTCCCGCTTCATCCATCATCGTCTTCAGCCGTTCAAAACTGGCCCACACGACATCTGGAATCACGGCATCAATTTCGGAAAATACTAACCCTGGATTCACCGCCGCTTCCCCTAATTGGGATTCGTTTGACCATTGCTGGAGCACCGCAAAGATCTTACCAGTGGTGTTTTGGTGCTTCCAGTGAGGCGCTCTGGTCACAAACAAATCTCCCTGCATAATCTCATAGCGGCAACCGTCATCCGGTAGTCGATCCAGATCGAAGATTGTCCAAACTACTTTTTCAGTCGGTGTAGAAGTCATGGGCGCAAATCATTGCGAAGAATGAAACAAGTTCACGGCTGAGCAACCTGCAAATCAACATATACTCCATTATGATCGCTCATGGCCTCGCCAACGGGTGTCTTACCAGCCCAAACACCAACAACGGGCTGGTAAGCCTGCAAACTGTGAGATAAACAAATATGGTCAACCGTTGAGCGATTCAGTTTACCGTTCTCCTGAAAGTTCTCTTGAGTGACGCAGGCGATCGCCAAGTTCTGTAAAGCAGTCGTCAAAAAGTCTACAGATTGTTGGTCGGCATACCACCCTGAATCGTCCCGACTTTGATTAAAATCTCCGGCGATACACCAAAGATGATTGGGAAACTGCTGCTGGAGGCGCAACCAGTCCTGATGCTGCTGTTGCAGCGATCGCCGATGTTCTTCCCAGCATTTGGCTGTGCCGCTGTGCCCTTTGTCGTTGGCGTAGGGAAACACTGTGCCATAAACAATCAGATTTCCGAAGGGAGAGTCAATTTCAGCACACACGGCAAAAGTAGGATCGAAAGTGAGTAAACATTGCCGGATCGTCCAGCGCGACCAAAGCATCGTCAGATGTTCACCAGGCTGGTGATAGTTGGCAATTGGTTGGGAGGCAACACACTGATAGGAGTCTGGCAGGGCGATCGCCGCACTGGTTTCAGTCAACACCCAGACATCGGCAGCAATTTCGCGAATCTTGTCTAGCCGCCGCTGGTTCTTCGTCCAGCCCTTTTGCTTGGGGCGTTCCAAATTCCAGGTTGCAATCCGAAACATTTGTGCTTGAGCCGTCATCTGTTTTGATAGTCAACGAAGGATTGAGACTTTTAGTGAGACTAATTCAACCGTCCTCTGGAGAAAGGAATGATGCGGCGGGTAAGCCTGTGAGTTGAACCACTTGTGCCATTGGCATCCCTTGTTCCAGCAAGGTTCGAGCGACCTGGCGGAGTTAGGCTTCTGCTTGGGTGGCGCGTTCGGCAGCGGTCGGAATCCAGTTGCCTTGAGCATCGTACCAGCGTAACCAGTGGCGATCGATGCCCTCATAGTCGCCTTGCCAAAGTCCTAACCCGATCGCCAATTTTGGTAGCCAAATTTGGGGTTGAGTGGAGGCGAGTGGCTGTTCTTGATAGCGGCCTCCAGTCAATTGAAAATACCGCAGTTGATTGGTGTAACGACTAAAGACAATGTAATAAGGCACTCGCAGAATTTGCTCATAGACTTCCCACTTGCGGGGCGGCAGGGCTGGCGAGGACGGCTGCTCCTGTGCCGATCGCAGTGTGGCCTCAAGCGCTGGGTTTGCTGCTGCCAAACGGGTTGCGGCGATATCTGCATACTCGCCTAAATCTTCCTGTTCTGTCCCCGGTGACAGCAACTCAACGACGACAAAGGGATTAACGCCTTCCTGCCAAATGACATAACTCGATCGCAAATCGGTGCGATCGTAAAGCCTGGGCACCCCCACCACCAGAAACCAGTCTGGGCGCTTAAACCATTGAGGATGGCGGACATCGTAATAAAGATTCAGATCCGTCCCGGTAAATAATCGATCTTTGGGATAGCCGCTCAGTTGCAATGTGGCACTGAGTAACTGCGGTTGTAAATCATGAAACTCATCCGGCAAACCAGCGTCTTCCAGTTGTTCACTGGGCAAATCGGACATCGTGGGCAGCGTTTGCCGGGGTGAAAGCGGCGGCTCCATCTGTTTAATTGGGTCAAAACGCTGACTCATGATCAGACCCCAAAGCGATTTCCTTAGTCTAGCTAGAACGGGCGGCAAAAACTGCTGGGCGCTAGCGAATCGCTTTCAGCATCGCGAGGTGTTGGGGGACGGAGGCCAGGGTATTGGCGCAGATCATGCCGCTGGCAGCAACGGCGGGTAGACCAATGCCGGGGAAGGTGGAATCACCGCAGCAGAGGAGTCCCGGCAAGGGAGTTTTGGCACCAGGAAAGACACTTTCGCCCGCCCTGAGCGCTGGGCCATAGGAACCGCGATGCCGCCGCAAAAAGCGTTCATGGGTCAGGGGCGTGCCGACGAGGGTGACTTCACAGCGCGATCTCACATCGGGAATGACCCGTTCCAGCGCTTTCCAGAGGGCATCGGCGCGTTCTTGTTTGAGTTGGGCGTAGGCTTCACTGCGGCGATCGAGTCCTTGCCAGAGGGCGTAGGGTTCGTTGCCGGGGGTGTAAACATGGACGACGTGCTTGCCGGGGGGGGCGAGGGACGGGTCGAGGACGGAGGGAATCGACATCACAATCAGGTTGAGGGGGTGGGTGATCGGTTGCTCCCAATCGTTCACGACCATCGTGTGACATTCCAGATCGGCAGGCAGTCCGGTGGCATCAATGCCCAAATGCAGGTGCATAAAACTGTCGCATTCCGGGGTGGCTTGTCGTTCTTGCAGGAAAGATTTGGGCAGTGCGCCATCAGGCAAAAGTTTGAGCGTATCCCAGACGGAGGCATTGGAGATCACCGCTACCCGCGATCGCAAGACTTCCCCACTCCGCAACCGCACCCCCGTCGCCCGTCCATTTTCCACAATGATTTTGTCCACATGAGCATTCAGGCGCAACTCGCTGCCGTGGTTCTTCAAGCCGCGCACCAACGCCTGCACCACCGCCCCACTGCCGCCCACGGGATAATCCAATTGCACATTGGGGCGATACCAATCGGCAAACATAAAGGCAACTTCTGCCGCATTGGTGCCATCCGCAGGCAACCCCGACAGCAGGAAGCAGAGCATATTTAGCCAGTTGCGGATAAACGGATCAGTGACGGTTTCATCCATGATGGAACTGAAAGCACCCGTGAGTTTGAGGACATTCACCGAGTGGGGTAATAGCGTTGGCAAGAAGGGACCCATCGTCGCGATCGCCCCCCAATCCATCCGGACGGCGGCAGTAGGCAGGGCAAACACGGCTTTGGCGTAGGGTTCCATTACCCGCTGGAGCTGTCGCCATTCCGCCACTGCCGCTGGTCCGCGAAACCGTTCTAAAATCTCACAAAATTGGTCGGCTCCGACCAGCGTTTTGAAATCGCCTTCTGGGAAACAGCAGCCCCAACTGTCATAATTCACCCATTCCGCATCTTCCCCGATCGCGTCCAAGACTTGCCGCAGCGGGTTGGGCGAGGGGCTATAGGACAGCCCAGAGTAGAGGGACGGTCCCGAATCAAACACAAAGCCATCGCGCTCAAAGGTATGCGCCGCGCCACCCGGAATGGAGTGGCTTTCGCAAACCACCACTCGATAGCCATACCGAGCCAGCAAGGCACCGCAGCTTAAGCCGCCAATGCCACTCCCAATCATGATGATGTCAGTCATACCTAATACGATCGC
>JAIXVO010000724.1 GCA_027482985.1 Cyanobacteriota bacterium | reverse complement strand
TCCACGACGGTGAGATATAAAACCTGGTCAGCCACATAGCTCTTTAGGAGGGGTAAAATATTGTCATCGGCGGTGATGGTGAGGGACTCTTTCCCGGTCTGCTGCACCGTAATTTTGCCCACGGCTTTACCGGTGATCGATGAGAAATCACCCGCTTCTCTGGATTCGGTCTTGATGGTACCAGAGCCTCCCATGCCCCCCAGTGAGCAGCCTGCGAATAGGCTTAAAACTGCCAGGCCCATAGCCCAATAGAATCGCTGATTTGAAGTGATCTTAACCGCCTGTGTAGCCATTTTAGTGCCTCTTAGGCCTATGATTTAAATGAGTTGAATTATCGTAATCTGAGTTTATGCTTGAGGCTAGAAATGGGAGCTATGTCCGTACAGATAAATGCCCGACCTATGAATTCTTAAGCCTCTCGTGGGCTTGTTTTGGACGGCTCTAGGGGAAAGGCTAACCAGAACCAAAGATAGAGTAGCCAAATCAGCCCAGGAATAATAATGGCCAATGCAGCGGTGGCAATCCGCACGCCTTGAATCGGAAGTTTCGATCGCGCAGCAATGGCTGCACAGACCCCTGCAACCACTCTGTGGCGGCTACGGTAGAAAACAGCCCTTGATCGCTGTAAACTATCGCCTGGAATGCGCGATCGTTTAGTCTTAAGCATTAAAGAAAGCAGAATACCGATCGCCCCTAACACCGCCGATGGAATGGTCAAAATCCCTAGCCAGTGGGCGAAAAACATTCCTGAGAGCAGATTTTCATGCCAAGATGGGGGCGGACAATGAAAAATGATGGCCTCTGTTTCACAGCCAAAGCGATCGGATAGACTGAGTCCGACCCAGGTTATGACTAGAGGAAGAGTTCCGTAGCAAAAGCACAGTCCAAGCAGCCTCAGATGCCCACGGATGGATAGCGATCGCGTAGCCGCGATTCCAGCTATGGCTGGGCCAATCAGCAGAAGCGTCAAGATAAAGGGCGGATAAATCATTGATTTTCCGGAAGGTTTTTCTGCCTAGACCAGTCAATATTCTCGCCATGGCCGCAAAAAAAGGAGGTTTCTCATAGAGATCTTCCTGCCAGGAGCACGATAGTCAAAGGCTATCGCGGGGAGGGAATTTTAGCTGTCTCAAATGCCCGTCTATCCATTTATCCCCTAAGAAACCCACCCCAAAAATACCCACGAGGAAGAAGATTGACCCGATCAAGGTGCTCTGAAAACTGTAGATTGCGATCGCAAAGAGTGCTAGGCCACCAGATCCTATTCCGGCCAATCTAAGCGGCCATACCCAGACAGAATCATCTTCGAGGTGAGATACTCTATGGCAGTGAGGACAGTGATGTTCACCAAAGGGTGCTGCCCAATATCGATGCCACGTCAGCGAAAAAGACTGTCGACAATAGGGACAAACGAGCTCTCCCTTTCCATCAGTCGATTGGCGATGGAAAGCTGGGGTGGCTAATGCAGGTTGGAGTGGCTTCTCAGCCTCGGTCTCAGCCTCAGAATAGAATACTCTCTGGATCGGGGTCTCGATCAGCACAGAGACTAGGAGCGCACCTAGCCCCATAATTTTGATCACAGCGTTTGCGGCGTGGGCGTACTCCCACTGATCGCGATACCTCGTCCAATCTGCGGGGACAGGATTTGTCAACCATTTAGCCAGCTCAGCATTGATTGGGGCAACAAATATGATCCAACTCGCCAAGGCCAGCGCCATCAACAGGGCTCCGCCCAGCGTCCAGTAAAAAACTGGACCGTGTTTCCGTACCAAAAATGCCAGTCCAACGGCGGCCAGAATCGCTCCAATCTCAAAAACCGAGCCCACCGAACCAAAGAGTCGGTAAACATTTTCAACAACGGTTACTTCAATCCAAAGTGTTTGTTCAAACTGCATTCTTTGGGGCAGTTCTAGCAAATGGGTCATCGACAGGCTGAGACTAAGCGAAGCTAGCATCAGGGTTATAAATCGCCACGATCGCAAGCCTATCATTGTGCTTTTCCCTGTAGAAGGTATAACTATTGCCACGTTGGCCAGGGCGAACTAAAGACAGCGGCTCTGGCCAATATTCAACAACAGTATCCATGGATTCGATCGAAATCCTCGTCTATCTATGGGCAGATCCATGGTGGATTGCCCGAAGAATGAATCATTTTGTTACCTAGTCAAACAATCCCTCCACCACCTGACGAAAGGCAATCAGAGCATGGGTTTCCTTAAGAGGTTTGAGGGCGGCCAGCAGCTGATCCGAGAGATCTGGGGTGACGACAGTTGTGATTTCAATATTGGTGTTGTAGCCCGCAATATCGCCCATCCGTTGGCCATGGCTACCGGCCCCCTTAGCGGGCACAATCGTGTAGCCAGATACCCCTAGCTCAGTGAGGAGATGAATGAATCGATCTTGCAGCACGGCTTCGCCAATAATCGTGACGAGGGTGCCCTGGGAAAGTGCAGATGTCATAGTAGACCTCCAGATAGATTGTGGTTAGGAAAATGGTCGCGATCGGTCAAATCAAAGCCTGGCGTAGTACTAAACCCCAACCGGCACGGCTTGAACCTGGTCGAGGAGTTGATGCAGCGCTTTACCCTCGATCGCCTCGGTTTCCAGCAGTTGCATTGTGATTGTTTCCATCAGGTCACGGTTGTGCCGGATGGCCTCTAGGGCCTGCTGGTGGGCGGTTTCGACAATATCTTTGACCTCGCGATCGATGGCCTGGGCGGTTTCTTCACTCATGGCGCGGCGAGCATTGGGCATGCCGTCGTTGAGAAACATCGGTCGAGCCCCCTGCTGGTAGGCCAACGGCCCCAAAACCTTGCTCATGCCAAAGGTGGTTACCATTTGCTCAGCCAAGTCCGTGGCCCGCTGTAAATCATTCGAGGCCCCGGTGGTAATGCTGTTAAAGACAATTTCCTCGGCGGCCCGGCCCCCCAGCAGGGTGGCAATCTGCCCCCGTACCGCGGCAAAAAAAAAAAAAAATCGGTCTTCGGTGGGCAGTTGCAGGGTGTAGCCTAGGGCGGCC
>JAIXVO010000478.1 GCA_027482985.1 Cyanobacteriota bacterium | reverse complement strand
GATCGAAGGTGAGAAGCTGCATCAGTTGTTGAGTCAAGTGCAAGGGCCAAACTAAAAATCATTGCCGGGGGCCTCACTCCGGTAATGACTCCATTAAAACCATGAGCAGCGATCGCCCCACTATTGCCCGATCTGACTTCTCACCCAACTCCGAAAGGCTTTGACCAGGGTGAGGTAATCTTCCGTTCCGGCTTGTTGTAAGAATTCTGCGATCGCTGGAATCGGGATGTCCGGAAAAAACTGACTGGTTGGGGTGGTGATGTAGCTGCCGTTCTGCAATTGGTGAATCACGAGTGCGTCGCCATCGTAGACCCAAACTTCAACCACACCAAAATCGGCATACACCTGAAGACGGCTACGGGAACTACTCGTGACATCAATTTCCACAACTAAATCCGGAGCCGGATCTTGCGTTAGATCCAGTCGTTTTTTCCCGCGAACGGCATCGATGTTGCAGATGTAAAAGCATTCGTCCGGTTCGGCACCGCTCAATTCCGGACGCTTAAATGTCGTGGAACCTAAGGGATGAATCTGGATTTCTGATTCCTCCGCCAGAGTTTCCACAAATCGGCTCATCAGCGTTTTACCCAATTCGTGTGGCGGGAAAGGAGCCATGATTTCGAGATTGCCACGGTTGTAAGTGAGTCGCAGGCGGCGATCGCTCAATTCTGCCAGCAACGTTTCATACGTCTGCCAGCTAATTCCCGACAGGTGGATGACTTCAGTGGGGGGCGAAAGCGGTGTGGCAACCATAGACCCAGGCTCATGAAGGGTGTCTCAATTTTATCGTTGGTTTATGGCAACGGTTCCTCGATCGCCTCTGCTTTCGTGTTGGTATAGCGTTCTGGCGTGGCGCGATCGAAGGTGAGATGAACGGAGCGAGTTTGCACGCCATCCGCAGCGACCGCCAGGATCGGATAGTCAATGTTGCCATCGGGGAAGGACATTTGGAAGCGGAAGGTGCCATCGGGGTTGAGTTTGATCGGTTGGCCGGCAATGGTGACGGTGGCATCCGGTTCCGTCGCGCCGTAGACGATCAATTCGGCATCGGCGACCAGCCAGAATTTGCGCGATCGCAGAGGCGGCATCGAAGCCGAGAAGCCCACCCCAGACATCCCCACACCCAACATGGTGAGGAAGCCCATCCCGGACATCATGCCCACACCCGACATCATCCCGACCCCCGACATCCCGATCCCAGACATCGTGGGGACTGACATCCCCACACCCGACATCCCAATCCCAGACATCGTGGGTATTGACATCCCCACACCCGACATTCCGATCCCAGAAATCGTGGGTACTGACATCCCGACACCCGACATCCCAATCCCAGACATCGTGAGTACTGACATCCCGACACCCGACATCCCAATCCCAGACATCGTGGGGACTGACATCCCGACACCCGACATCCCGATCCCAGACATCGTAGGGACTGACATCCCGACACCTGACATCCCCATCCCGGACATCGTGGGGACTGACATCCCCACACCCGACATCATCCCCACACCCGACATCATCCCCACACCTGACATGGTGGGCACCGACATGCCCACGCCGGACATCATGCCCACGCCGGACATCATCCCGACCCCAGACATCATGCCCACGCCGGAGGGAGAGGCGGCTGTGGTAACTGCTTGCATCGACCCAAACAAAGAACCCGCCGACCGTTGGGCTTCTGCCCCCATCGACAGGGCATACATGGTGTCATGAATGGTAGCCTTGCTGGCAGGCGGCGGCAATTCAATAAACGTTCTGCCGCGTAAATCTTCCTCCCAGTCCACCGTCAAAAATTGTTCCTGGCTCCAATCGGTGGGATAGATGGGCGGAATCCGCACGGGTGCCGATCGCGCCAGCAATAACCAGCGGCCTTCAGTCGTCAGATACCCAACTTCCACCAAATAATCGCGATCGCTGATGGGAATCGGCAGATACCAATCCTGGGCGATTTCCTCAATCTCGTACTGCTGCAAACTGTGGGGATTCTGAATCGTCAGATCGACATCAGTCACATCAAATAATCGCAGGGCCAACCGCTCTCCACCCTCACGCCGCACCGCTTCCTTATGGCTTTGGGACACATCCCAATAGCTGTAAGCCCACTGCGGATCACGAGACATCAACACAATCCGACTGTCCCCATACCCAGCAGGTAGCTCAGTTAAATCTTGATCCACACTCGCCAGGGAACTGTCGCCCCGACTGTCGATCGTCCCTCCCACTGTGACGGCATCACCAATCAATGGCAGGGCTGCGCTTTCAGCCTGAGTCGCTGGGACTGGAGCGATCGGTGGGGTGAGGGGTGCGGCAGGTTCCGATTGCCGCCCTCGACTGGCGGAGGCCAAGAGCGTCCGGGGTGAGCTAGCGACGGGCGGCGTGGGTGGGGCAGCGGATGCAGTGGGTGGCTGGGAAGCGGTTTGGGGTGGAGCCTCAGAGCGAGTGTGGGACTCCGATTGAGGCTCCCGATTACGTCCCCAGATGAGCCATAGGGCACCCCCCAGCAAGGGGAGGAGCAGCAGGGCGAGGAGATCATCCCAAATGCCAGCAGCCGAAAAACTGGACACATTCGCAGCCGGAGTGGGGGTGGGATCAGCCACCAGGATTGTCGTGGGCACGTCCGTTGCTACCAGATTGATGGTCGTCCCAATGCGATCCGCTGGCGCAATCAACCGTTGACGAGGAGTGGCGATCGCAGCTTTCACCCCGGTCAAGCTGGTAACCTCTTCAATTTGAATTCCGCCCTGAGACTGGCGCGCTTTAACAGTAGGAGCCAGCTCGTTGATCCGGCGCGATCCGTCGCCTTTGACCATAGCGCTGGTGGTTTGGGCGATCGCGGCAGGAGATAGCAGCGACCCCGCCAACGTGGGACTTGTGACCAGAGCGATGAATACAGCCAGGGACAATACGGAATTCGGATGATTTTGAGCCATAACACAGGTGGGACAACGGGACGGAGGGATAAATCTTAGTTTTTCTTAACAAGTCACGCTCAAAATATCCCAGCAATTTCACCCGTAGTCAATGCTCAGCCGGAATCTCTTGATCCCCAACCAGGGATCAACCCTGCGCGATCGCCGTTGCCTGGTATAGTCTCCATAAACCCTCGTTCACCCTTCGCTGTATCGCGCCTGGAACTTGGCTCTATGGACAATTCCCCCCTTGCTTCTGCCCCCGCTCAACCCGCTGCAACTGTGACTGTGCAAGTGATCCCCGTGACGACACCCGCCCAGCAGGAGCAGTTTTTAGATGTGCCCGCGATCGTCTATCGGCAAGACCCCAACTGGGTGCCGCCGTTGCGCAGTGATGTCGCGAAACAGCTGGCACCAACGAATCCGTTTTGCCAATACGGGCGGTTGCAGGCGTTTGTGGCGCTGCAGGCAGATGCCAGTCAACCCGGGGGTGGCACTCCCGTGGGGCGCATTGTAGCGGCAGTGAATCAACGGCTGATCGATCGCGAAGGGACGGCGATCGGGTTATTTGGCTTCTTTGAATGTGTGGATGAGTTTGCGGTCGCCGAAGCCTTGTTCGCAGCGGCAGCAGCGTGGCTGCGATCGCAGGGGATGACCACTCTGCGTGGCCCCATCGACCTCTCGACCCACAACAATTGTTTAATGCTGATTGACGGGTTTGAGTCGCCACCGATGGTGATGATGCCCTACAACCCGCCCTACTATCCCCAATTTATGGAGCGGTTGGGCTGGCACAAAGCGAAGGATGCCTATGCCTACATTTTTCCGTTAGACCAACCCCTGCCAGCGGAGTTTGAGAAGGCGTACCGGATTGCCTGCAAGTCGGGGGTCACGTTCCGCCCGATCGCCACCAAGGGAGAAGCCTTTGAACGGGATTGCATCAGTCTCTATCAGTTATTCACGACGGCGTTTGCCCACAATTGGAGTTCCACCCCCCGCACCCAGGAAGAATTTTTGGAAGAAGCGCGATCGCTGCAAAGTCTCGTCGATCCGGATGTCTTTCCGGTGGCGGAATATAACGGGGAGATGATCGGCTTCTGGATGGGACTACCGGATTACAACATTGCGTTGAAACACGTCAACGGCAAACTCAACTGGCTGGGGATTCTCAAATTTCTCTGGTTTCGGCGGCAGATTGATCAGGGGCGCGTGATTGCCATCTGTGCGCTGCCGGAGTATCGCCGCAAGATGGTGCCCCTGGCCTTAATTTATTTGGGCATGATGGGTGGCATCAAAAAGGGCAAACCCTATCGCCGCGCCGAACTGTCCTGGGTCTATGAAGACAATTTCCCCTCCCGCAAACTGATTGAAGCGTCGGGCGGCACGATTTACAAAACCTATCGGATTTACGAGCAGGAATTGCATTAACCCATGAAAGCATTGGTGACAGGGGCAACGGGGTTTACCGGATCGCATCTGGTCAAAGCGCTGCGGCAACGAGGGGCTGAGGTGGTGTGTCTGGTGCGCCCATCCAGTCCGCGATCGCGCTTAGCCACCGAGTCGGTGCAGTTTGTGACGGGTGATATTGGCGATCGCGCCGCCCTGCAAACGGCGATGGACGGCGTGGATGTGGTCTTTCACACCGCCGCCTATGTGGAGCTGGGCATCGTCAACGCGGCGGCAATGGCACAGGTGAATATTGCGGGCACTCGCGCCGTGGTGGAGACCGTGCAGGCGATGGGCGTGCCCAAGCTGGTGTATTGCAGCACGATTGGGGTGTATGGCGATACGCAGGGCAAAGCCGTCGATGAAACCTTTGTGCGCACCCAGAAGGACTTTTCCTCCGCCTACGATCGCACCAAGTACGAGGCGCAACAACTGGTCGATCTCGCGGCGGCGGCTGGATTGGATGCGGTGAGTGTGATGCCCTCCGGGATTTTTGGCGCGGATGACCCGCACTTTGGCCCGGTGCTGAAAACCTTTTTGCGAGGCAAGTTGAAACTGTGGGCAGGGGGCGATCGCATTACGGGGATTGTGCATGTGGATGATCTGGTCGAGGCGATGCTCCTTGCGGCCAGCAAAAGTCCACCCGGAGCGCACTACATCATCTCGGCAGGCGATTTGACGACCCGCGAGATGTTTGCGATCGTCGGTCGGGAAGCAGGGCTGAACCTCCCGGCGGAAGCCCCTCGCTGGCTGGTGCGCTTGGTGGGTAATTTACTCGATCCCGTCGGTCGCCTACTGTCCTGGCAACCGCCTTTAAGTCGTGAACGGGTGCATTATCTCTACGATCGCTGTGTGCGAGTGGATGCCACGAAAGCGCGAACCGAACTCGGCTGGCAACCGCGATCGCCGGAAGTCGTGTTGCAGCAAATTGCCCGCGCCCTTCAATCCGAATTGGGTTGATGCGCCGCGATCGCAGTCCGCACCTGAGCTAACAATTCCTCTGGCTGATCCACGGGGATGGGCAGCACGACATCAGCGATTTCCCCCAGATTGCGATCGCAGGCGATGGCTTGAGCGGGGAGCAGTAACATCACGGGCAAGGGGGGCAGGCTGG
>JAIXVO010000383.1 GCA_027482985.1 Cyanobacteriota bacterium | reverse complement strand
CTTGATTCGGCTATAGTTCCCTATGGATAGCCATAAGGAGCAGATTGCTGGTGTTTGGAACGATAGATTGGGGCAAACTTGCCAAAGCTTCGACTGCCACTTTATTAATGGTGTTGCTTTCACTGCACCCGATCGCGACCCATCCGGCGATCGCGGCCTGGGGAAAGAAGGCTGCTGTCCGCACGGAAACCCAGCAACCGACTAAGCTGACGGGCAAAATTATGGAAGTGGCACCGCCCGCCGCGATTCAGGAGTTGCGGCGGGCGTTTGATGATCATCAGCCACAGGTGAAGATTGTCAGTCCGCGATCGCAGGAAGTGGTGGAAGACAATACGGTGGCGGTGCAATTTCAGGTGAAAGACCTGCCGCTGTTTAAAGATAAGGATCTCGGGTTGGGAACGCCTCTCCATGTGTTTCTGGACAATCAACCCTATCAGGCGGTTTATGACGCGACGAAGCCACTGGTGTTGGAGAAACTGACACCCGGTACGCATACGATTCGCGCGTTTGCCTCCCGGCCCTGGCATGAAAGCTTTAAGAATGAAGGGGCTTATGCCCAAACCACGTTCCATGTGTTTACGAAAACGGGTGAGAATAACCCAGATCTAAACTTGCCCTTGCTCACCTATAGCCGTCCACAGGCCGCGTATGGGGCAGAACCCGTGATGCTGGATTTTTACCTGACGAATGCCCCGCTGCATCTGGTGGCGCAAGAGAGCAAGCAGGATGACATTGCGGATTGGCGCATCCGCTGTACGGTGAATGGCAACAGTTTTGTCCTCGATGAGTGGCAACCCATTTGGTTGAAGGGCTTGAAGCCGGGGAAAAACTGGGTGCAGTTGGAGTTTTTGGATGAGAACGGGAATCCCGTCAAGAATGCGTTTAACAACACGGCGCGGGTAATTACCTATGAGCCGGGGGGCAAGGATACGTTGTCGCAACTGGTGCGCGGCGATCTGCCCGTCTCGGCGGCACGCGGCATCGTGGATGCAAATTACCGACCACCAGCACCGACACCCACTCCCAGCCCGACTGTCACCCCAGTTGCCAAACCATCTCCCAGTCCCAGTCCTACTCCTGTAGTGCCAGTTACGCCGCTCCCTGCACCCGTCGTAATCCCCGTGGTGCCATCCGCGCCCGTCAGCAAACCAGCGGCAGAAGACACGAGTCCGAAGGTGGAACAGCAGCCGAAAGTGGTTGTTACGCCGAAGGCTGTCGAATCGCCGAAAGCGGTTGAAACGCCGAAAGCGATCGCCACCCCGAAGCCTGTTGAATCGCCGAAAGGGGTTGAATCGCCGAAAGGGGTTGAATCGCCGAAAGGGGTTGAATCTCCCAAGCCGATCGCGTCCCCCCCACCAGTCGCAACGCCAACATCTGCCCCAGAAGCGAAACCGACGACATCACCCGTGAAAGATTTCATGAGCCGCTTCCGTAAAGAGCCACGGGAGAAAAAGCCGATTGTCGTGCCCGTGGTGCCTGCGCCCAGTCGCCCTGATCCGGTGGTGCCAGTGCCCCCGCCCGTTGCCAGTCCGAAGGCGATCGCGCCAGTGCCGCCAGCAGAGGCGATCGCACGTCCGCAACCCGTCATTTCCCCTAAAGTCGAAGTGCCTAAAGTGGAAACGCCGAAGATCGAACCCCTCAAAGTGGAAGCGACGAAAGTGGAAACGCCCCCAATCTTGACGGCTCCGGGCAACCCAGAAGCGATCGCGACACAGGGGTGAAGGCGGTTTGGGCGAGATCGGCGTGATCCATAGGCGCTAAGCGGGCGGCTTTTCAGTCGCAGCACAATCGGTCGCAGCTGGGGCGATCGTCATTTCTAAAACAAAAGCTTTAGGTTTCTGACCAGGTTCCAGATTCCCTTGCTTCACGATCTCGCTCCACTGTTTCTCAATAAATTGAGTCGCGGCTTGATCGAGTCCAGCAAATCCCGACGATTTAATTTTCAAAGCGGTATCGCCAAATGAGCCATCCGGTAGCATGACGACGGCTAGGCCAGTGGTGCCCTGGACAGGCTTGCCATCCTGTTGAAAGGGGCAAGCGGCTTTGGGATAAGGCACCGCGATCGCGATCGGTTTGCCCTCCCAATTAGGGATATTGAACTTTTCGCTGATTTTGGCGGCGGCACTGGCTAAATTACTGTTCACATCCTGCGTTGAAGTGCCAGCGGCGTTGAAGGCAAAGCTTTGCTGCAGGGCAACTTTTTCCTGGTCTTCCCGACTTTTGCTGGGGGGTTGGCCATCTGGCTGGGTGAGGTCTTCCGCTCGGGTCGAGGGTTGGTCAGGTTTCGGCGTGTCGTCTGTCGGTGCAGTCGGTTCAACGGGGGCAGTTTCGGGCTGCGGCTTGGGCGTTGATTTCCGGGTCGGGGGTTTGGCGATGATGACAAAATCGGGCGTGGTGCGGCGAGTGGTGAGGTCGGGCACCTGGTAAAACGTGTCTGGATCGACCACAGGCGGGTTCATGGGCACCATCGGCAGGGTGCCAGTGGGCGCTTTGGGGAGCGTGTCTTTTGGCAGTGGGGCAAAGGGTTGCAACAGGTTGGGCATTTGGGGCAACCGCGCCTGTTGCTCCAGGGGGCTGAGTTCGACGACGTTCAAGGTGCGCTGATCGGGTTGCTTAGGGGCGGAGTTGGACAGTAGCGGGAGGCCAAACCACAGCAACCCGTGAAAGCCTAAGGATGCCAGAATCGCGATCGAAAAGGGTTCTCGCAGTTTTTTCCAGACTTTTTCAGTCGTGAGTTGCTGAAACGCAGGCTGCACATTCTTGAACGACGAAAAGTTTGACATGGCGCAGTAAATGGGGGTTGAGGCAGATTGTGGAGGCAGCGCGATCGCAGACCGTCAGAGTCGTTTTAGCACAGGGAAGGGGCAGCCGGGGGGTGGCGCGGGACACCTCCGTCAGGAGTGGGAAGTGGGCTTGAGAAGTCAAGACGATCTGCGCGCCCAAAAGGTTGCGTCGATCGCGTGACTTGCACAATCATCAAGGAAAAATAGGGCAGCGCCAAATCGGGCGGCAGATCGGTATGAATCACTTGTTGCGGCAGGGTCGCCCATGCCACCACATAACTGTGAGCCAGTAAGCCCTGAGCCGCCAGCACTGCCCACACTTGCGGATAAACGGAGCTTACTTTCATCAATACGACCACATCCGCCCATGTCAGGACAGCCTCTAATTCAGCCGTGTTGTAAAGGGCGGGCAGTACCACCAGGCGATCGCCCCGTAAGGTCAAGGGCAAACCCAAAGCGGCGATCGCGGCGAGGGGGGAACACACGCCGGGAATCGCTTCGACTTTGGCAGTGGGCTGCTGGTGCAGGAGGGTTTGCGCCAGGTAGGTGAAGGTGCTGTAGAAACTGACATCGCCTTCTGAGGCAAAGACGACATCTTGCCCCTGTTCGAGATACGTCCAGACCTGTGCCGCCGCGATCGCCCAGGCCGATTCCAGCACCTCTTGCGCCTGCACATAGGGAAAATCCAGCGGCAGGCAAATTTGATGCGGTTGCAGCCAGGGCGCGACAATCTGCTGGGCAAATCCCGGCTTCCCACGCACGCCGGTTGGGTAAGCGACGACCGCAGCCTGCTGTAACAGGCGCAAAGCTTTCACCGTCAGCAATTCCGGATCACCCGGCCCGGCACTGATGCCATATAACGTTCCCATCGTCACCATGCCAGCATTTCACTCCATCCCGCAATGCCTTACGATTCTAAAGGGATTTGTCCTTCCTATTTTGTGATTTGCTCATGACGTTACCTGCCGTGATTCTGCCGGGTTATCTCGCGGGTGCCCCTGCCTATCGATCGCTGGAAGCCACCCTCAAGCAGCAGGGTATCCCCACCGTCACCGTACCGATTCGCTGGCATGATTGGATTCCCACGATTGGGCGATCGGTGACCCCGATCATTCAGCAGATTGATGCCACGGTGCAGCAAGTGCGGCAAACAACGGGCAGCGATCGCGTGAATTTGATTGGGCATTCGGCAGGCGGTTGGCTGGCCCGCATTTACTTAGGCGAAAAACCGTACCGGATTACCCCGAATGGCATTGAGCAGGTATGGCACGCCCGCCCGTCCATCCACACGCTGATTACTCTCGGCACTCCCCACAGCAGTCTGGAACGTTGGACGCGCCAAAATCTAGAGTTCGTGAATCAAACCTATCCCGGTGCCTTTTATGCCGCCGAGGTAAACTACGTTTGTGTGGCGGGTCAGGCGATTTGGGGCGATCGCCGTCCAGGGCAATGGTTCGCCTACAACAGCTACAAAATCACCTGCGGCAATGGTCATTGTTGGGGGGATGGGATTACGCCTGTTGCTTCTGCCCATTTAGCCGGAGCCAACAACTTGATCATTGAAGGTGCCACCCACGCACCCAAACCCGGCCAACGCTGGTACGGCTCACCCGGACTGTTAGATCAATGGGTGACTTATTTGCAGTGAGCTATTGGCGATCTCGGCCACAGCCGTCTGTCCCAGGGGCGAGGTTTCGTCCCAGCGATTCAGCCAAATGGACAATGGTTATTTGTTATGCCCAAGCAATTTTGATTAGAGTAGGTCTTGTGAAGGTCTGGAAGACGAAATCAGCGCGGCATCCCCAACGAGTTGATTTTGGTCGTCTCGCACAACGTCGCCAAGCCAATCCTGAGTAGATAATCTGACTCGCCTGCACAACATGACCCAGGGTTCCGGCTATATTGGGTTCAACCTATGAAACTCCCGCCATCCCCGCCTTCAGCTTCCCCCCAAATTCCGATGCAGTGGATTCTGCTGTTAGGGTTTTTGGTGCCCCTTGGGGGAGTGATGACGCTGATGGGGACGATCGCGACTAAAAACGGGCAAATGGTCGTTGAAAGCTCGACCCAGGAGGTCGTTAACCGCACCAGTAAGCACATTCATGAGCAGTTGACCGACGATCTCGATAATGCCAGCTTAATTAATCAAATGAATGCTGATGCGATTCAGGCGGGACAGGTGAGTCTAGCGAATCCGGATCAACTGACCTTTGCCTTCTGGCAACAGCGATCGCTGTTCAATCGCGTCTGTGGCACGGCGATTTATGTGGGTACCGCAACGGGGGAATGGGTGGAACTGGGGCGATCGCCGGGGCAGGGCTGGCGGTTGGGCAGATCCGGGGCGCAGACGCAGGGACGGTATTACAGCTATACCATCAATAATGGCAAACCACAGACCCTCAAAGAGCGATTGACAGCCTATGATCCCCGCCAGCGGCCCTGGTACCAGGCGGCGCAGGCAGCGGGAAAACCTGTCTGGAGTCCGATTTATCCCGACTTCAAGCAGCAAGGGGCGACCCTCTCGCTAACCCAACCGATTTTCGATCAGCAGGCTGGCTTGCGGGGCGTGTTGGGAGTCGATTGCTCATTAGCGTTGCTGGGACAGCATTTGCGATCGCTGAAAGTGGGCAAAGCGGGCGAAATTTTTATCCTAGAGCGATCTGGTCACTTGATTGCCACCTCTGCGGGGCAACTGCCCTTTACCCCCCAACAAACCCTCATTGCCGCCACCCAAAGTGCTGATCCCCTGGTGCGCGAGACAGCTAGCACCCTGCAACAACGACTCCGCCAACAACCGTTGGGGCAAGCCCCCCAGCAGTTTAGTTTCTGGCGACAGGATCAACAGTACTGGGTGCAAGTGACGCGCTTTCAAAGTCGGTTTGGGCTGGACTGGCAAATTGTGGTGGTGACACCGCTGGCCGAATTTATGGAAAGTGTCCATGACAGCACCCGTACCAGTTTGGGATTGAGTCTGGCGGCCCTCTCTGCCGCGATCGCCCTCAGTGTGTTGCTGTCCCGGCGGTTGTCTCGCCCCCTGCGCCGACTCAGCTTAGCGGCTCAAGGGGTTGCGGCGGGCGACTTTGAGCAACAGATTCCCACGTCCCGCCTGCGCGAACTGAGTGGTTTATCGGAGGCGTTCAATCGGATGGTGGCGCAACTGCGATCGTCCTTTGAGGCGCTGAGAAGCAGTAACGAGGAGTTGGAACAGCGAGTCGCCGAACGCACTGCCGCCTTAAAGCAATCGGAGGAACAATTTTCTAAAGCCTTTCAGTCGTCACCCAGCGGCATTGCGATCGTGAATCAGGCCACGCGCCAGATTTTGACGGCGAATGAGAGTTTTTTAGGGCTGACGGGCTATCGGCTGGAGGAAGTGATTGGGCAAAGTGCGCTGGATCTGAAGCTGTGGAGTGATCCCACGGAAATCGCGGGCTTGACCACCCAACTCCAGCGGCAGGGGCAAATTCGCAATCAAGAACTGAACTACCAGCGGAAATCGGGCGAACTGGGCACTGTCTTGATTTCGGCAGAAACGATCGCACTGGATGGGCAACCCTGCGCCATTTATGTGACCACGGATATCAGCGATCGCAAACAGATGGAATTGGCGTTGCGAGAGAGTCAGCGGCAACTGCATGAACAAACGACCGCATTGATGGGCCTGACTCAAAATAAAACCTTGAGTCGGGGGGATTGGCAAGCCGCTGCTGCCGCGATTACGCAGGTTGCCGCCCACACCTTAGAAGTGCAACGCGCCAGTATTTGGCTGTACGATGCCCGCAAAACCAAGATTATTTGTGCCGATTTATTCGATCGCTTCAGCCAGATCCATACCAGCGGCACTGAGTTGTTAGCAGCACACTATCCGGTATATTTTCAGGCGTTAGAGCGGGAACAAATTATTGTCGCCAGCGATGCCCATACCGATCCCCGGACCTGTGAGTTTGCGGCCACTTACCTGCAACCGTTGGATATTGCCGCCATGTTAGATGCCCCGATTCGGTTAGGGGGCGAAACGCTGGGCGTGGTGTGTCTGGAACGAACGGGTGACCCCTACCCCTGGTCTTTAGAGGAGCAGGGCTTTGTGCGATCGCTGGCGGATTTGGCGGCGCTGGCGATCGAAGCGCAACAACGGCAACAGGCCGAAATCGCCCTGCGGCAAAGTCAGGAAGCCTTACGTCTGATTGTGGAAGGGACGGCTTCGGAAACGGGGAATTTGTTTTTCCGCTCCTGTGTGCGCTATCTGGCTCAGGTATTGCAGGTGCAATATGCTGTGGTGACGGAATTGAACCCGGAAGCACCCGCTTTTGTCCATCCCCTCGCCTTCTGGACGGGCACCGATTGGGGGGAGTGGCTCGCCTACGCGATCGCCCATACGCCCTGTGAACAGGTCTTGCAGGGGGCCGTCGGACATTACGACAATGGCGTGCAAGCGACCTTTCCCCGCGATCCGTGGTTAGCGCAAGGGGGGATTGTCAGCTATTTGGGGATGCCCTTACGCAGCAAAACCGGGAAGATTCTAGGCCATCTCGCCGTGATGGATGTGCGCCCAATGGTGGCCGATCGCGATCGCGAATTGATCCTCAAAATTTTTGCGGCACGGGCGGGGGCAGAACTGGAACGGCAACAGGCGGAAGCGGCACTGAAAGCGAGTGAAGTGCAGTATCGAGATTTAGTCCAGACGGCCAATAGTGTAATTCTGCGGTGGGATACGAGTGGCTGTATTCGCTTCATTAATGACTACGGCAAACACTTCTTTGGCTATGAAACCGAGAACTTAGTCGGGCGGCATGTCGTCGGCACCTTAGTACCCGTGACTGAAAGTTCTGGCCGCAACTTAGAACAACTACTCCAGGAGATCAGTCAGCATCCCGAACGCTACATGGCGAATGAGAATGAAAATATGCTCAAAAATGGCGATCGCGTCTGGTTGTCCTGGAGTAATAAACCGATTGTGGATGACTGCGGCAATCTGATTGAGATTCTCTCGGTCGCGATCGATGTCACTCAACGCAAACAAGTTGAAGAAGCTTTAAAGCAAAGTGAAACTAAATTCCGCAGCATTGTGGAATACGCCAATGACTTGATTTATCTGCTCACGCCAGCGGGTTTATTTTCCTACGTTTCACCCAACGCCATCCACCTGCTCGGCTATCCGCCTGACCTATTGCTGGGGAAACCCTTTGCACCCCAAATTCATGCGGACGATCGCGCCCGTTGTGAAGCCCAATTTCAAGAATTGCTGGTGACGCGGCAAGCGATCGCGGGGATCGAATATCGGGTGCAACATCAGGATGGCACCTGGCGCTGGCAGATCTCCAACCTGGCTCCCGTGTGTGATGAAGCGGGTAGGGTACTGTACTGTGTGGGGATTGGGCGCGACATTAGCGATCGCAAAGCGGTGGAAGTGGAATTGCAAATTGCCAAAGAAGCGGCGGAAGTGGCGAATCGGGCGAAAAGTGATTTCCTGGCCAATATGAGTCATGAACTCCGCACCCCGCTGAATGGGATTTTGGGCTATTCCCAAATTCTGCGCCGCAGCAAATCCCTCACCGCCAACGATATGCAGGAACTCGACACAATCCATCAGTGTGGCGAACATTTGCTAATGCTGATTAACGATGTCCTGGATCTGTCCAAAATTGAAGCCCGTCGGCTAGAACTGCATCTCACCGACTTTCAACTGCCCAACTTTTTGCAGGCGATCGCCGATCTGTTCCGCCTGCGATCGCAGCAAAAGGGCATCTCCTTCCTCTACGAACCGCTCACCCCGCTGCCCATCGCCATCCACGCCGATGAGCAACGCTTACGCCAAGTGTTGTTGAACCTCCTGAGTAACGCCATCAAGTTCACAGACCAGGGCGGTGTCGCCTTGAAAGTGGGCGTGCTGGCACCGGATGCGGCTGCGGCTGTGCGGCTGCGGTTCCAGGTGGAGGATACCGGGATTGGCATTGCCCCGACCGATTTAGACGAAATCTTTTTGCCCTTTCAGCAGGTGGGCGATCGCCAGCGAATGACGGAGGGCACCGGGTTGGGGTTAGCCATTAGTCGCCGGCTGGTGAACCTGATGGGCGGCGAATTGCAGGTCAGTAGCACGCTCGGTCAGGGCAGTCGGTTCTGGTTTGAGTTGACGGTGACGACCATCGACGCATGGCAGGAACGGAGTGCGGCAAAACAACCGGAAATTATTGGCTACCGGGGCGATCGCTACAAAATTCTGGTGGTGGATGAACGCACGGAAAATCGAGCGGTGTTGCGGCAACTCTTGCAACCGTTGGGCTTTGAGGTGGCAGAAGCCAGGAATGGGCAAGAGGCACTGGAACAAGCCGCCCAATTTCAGCCCGACGTGATTTTTATGGATCTGGTGATGCCCGTGATGGATGGGTTTGAGGCCACCCGCCAACTGCGGCGATCGCCGGAATTTGCCGACACGATTATCATTGCCGCCTCTGCCAGTGCCTTTGAACAGGATCAGCAAACCAGTTTGAATGTCGGCTGTAACGCATTTCTGTCCAAGCCCATTCGCTACACGCAACTGCTGGACACCTTAAAAACCCAGCTTCAACTGGAATGGATTGACGAGACAGAAACCGCTGATGATCCGGCTCTCCCCACCCCAGCCTCGCCAACCCCCGCTACAGCAGACCTGATGGCGGCACCATTACCCGCTGACCTGCTGGCAGACCTATTACACTTGGCGAAAATGGGCGCGCTGTTAGATATGCAGCAGCGACTTGACCAGTGGACAGCGACCTATCCCACCCCGCCCGCGATCGCCACCCACATGCAGCAACTCATCCACACCTATCAAGTGCGGCAGTTGCAGGAGGATTTGGAACGGTTGCAGCGTGGGCTGGAAGCGGGCACCGGGGAGTCGCAAACCGAGGGGGCGTGATGCTTGATACAATAGCGATCGCGATTGCACATTCATCCTTGAGAGATTTTAACTATGGCGTCACTGGCCGAAAACACCCTGGCTGCCCTCGATCTTCCCAGTTTGGAAGCGGAACTGGCTCAGCAGACACCCGAAAAAATTTTGGAACGGGCGTTGACCTTATTCGACACCCCGGCGATTTCCTTCAGTGGGGCGGAAGATGTGGTTCTGATTGATATGGCCTCCCGCCTCAACAAACCCTTTCAGGTCTTCAGTCTGGATACGGGACGACTGCACGCCGAAACCTATCAATTCCTGGAAAAAGTCCGGCAACACTACGGCATTGAGATCGAGGTGATGTATCCCGATGCGGCACAAGTAGAAGCTTTGGTCAAAGCCAAAGGCTTGTTCAGCTTCTACGAAGATGGGCATAAAGAATGCTGCGACATCCGCAAAGTCGCCCCCCTGCGCCGCAAACTCGCGACCCTCGATGCCTGGATCACCGGCCAACGGCAAGACCAAAATCCCGCCACTCGTGGAAAAGTGCCCGTCGTGCAGGCCGACCCTGGCTTTTCGGGAGAAGGCAAAAACCTGGTGAAATTTAATCCCCTCTCCTACTGGACTTCCGCCGATGTCTGGATGTATATCCGCACCTACGATGTGCCCTACAACCCACTGCACGAACGGGGTTTCATCAGCATCGGCTGCGAACCCTGCACCCGCGCCGT
>JAIXVO010000296.1 GCA_027482985.1 Cyanobacteriota bacterium | reverse complement strand
CGCAATTGCGCTTTGCATAATGAGTCAGGCGCAACAATGTAATGAAGCACATGGTTCACTTTGGCTGCTTCAAATATTGAACGAAACCATTGTCGCTGAGAAGGAACATTGCCTGGAAAATCTAGAACAACAGATATCCTCTGTGCAAGCATATCTTGCACGTGCTGTGAGACTATAGGCTTTAAGCGTGACGAATATCTCAAATAATCATCAAAGGTACTAATCTCTTCTGGGTACAACTTCGACAACCAGATATCTTCACTGATAAGAATAGCATTATGGTCTGATGCCACTTTTTTCGACAACGTTGTCTTGCCTGATGCCATTTTTCCGCAAAAAAAGTGCAGGATAGGATCTGTTTTCACGACCCACCATCCTTAAACATTGTCAAGTTTACTTAATAAGCCTAACTATATATTCAACTGCAAATCTAGTAGATAAAACTCAGGGTTTTCAGAATTATCTATCAGATTTGCCGGATAAGTCTGGGTGTGTGGGATGTTATCTAGCAGTTTGATAGGTTAAGCCTGGGAAGGGGGTGTTTATCCGTCAGGTTGGCTGGATCACGCCTTTAATTCTGGGATGACCCAGCGATCGCCCCCTTCCCCCTCACGCCAGCCGCGATCGCCGATCATCTGCGATCGATTACCTAACGACACGGGGGTAATGGGATCCAAACTTGCTACCCCTACGCGATCTCGCAAAGGGTTAATTCATCCGAGCTTTAGCAGTCGCAAGAGCCTGTCGAACCTGATCAAAGCCTGTGCCGCCGAAACTGTTGCGGGCGGCGACAACTTGTTGGGGGGCGATCGCCGCATAAATATCCGCTTCAAAGGCAGGATGCAGACTCTGCCACTCATCGAGGGTGAGATCTTTAAGGAGTTTGTCTTGCGCCAGGGAGGTTTTCACGACTTTGCCGACGAGGTTGTAGGCTTCTCGGAAAGGGACTCCTTTCGCCGCCAGATAGTCGGCCACATCGGTGGCGTTGGAGAAGTCTTCGCTGACGGCTGCTAACAGGCGATCGCGGCGAAATTCCATGCCTTCCTGGAGCAAAATGGTCATCGCTTCCAGACAGGATTGCACTGTAATGACTGCATCAAATAAGGCTTCTTTGTCTTCCTGCAAATCTTTGTTGTAGGCGAGGGGTAGTCCTTTCATTAAGACCAACATCCCCTGCAAGTGGCCAAACACGCGACCCGTCTTCCCGCGCACCAGTTCGGGTACATCAGGATTCTTTTTCTGCGGCATGATGCTGGAACCCGTGGAGCAACTGTCCTTCAGGGTGACAAAGCGAAACTCTTCCGAGGCCCACAAAATCACTTCTTCCGACATCCGACTGAGATGCACCATGATCAGGCTGGCGGCACAGAGAAATTCGATCGCAAAGTCGCGATCGCTGACCCCATCCAGACTATTGGCATACACGCCGCCAAAGTTGAGGAGTTGCGCCGTGTAATGGCGATCGATGGGAAAGGTGGTACCTGCCAGCGCCCCCGATCCCAGTGGTGAAACATTGACCCGTTGATAAATTTCGCCCAGTCGTTCCCAGTCGCGCTGGGTCATTTCTACATAGGCCAGCAGATGATGAGCGAGGCTGAGAGGTTGAGCCCGTTGCAGATGGGTGTAGCCGGGAATCAGGGTTTCGACATTTTGTTCCGCCAGCGTTAGCAAGGCGGTTTGAAAATCGCGCAGTTGGGTCCGAATTTGCTGAATTTGATCCCGCAGGTACAGGCGCGTATCGGTGCCCACCTGGTCATTGCGAGATCGCGCTGTGTGCAGCTTTTTGCCGACATCACCGACCAGTTCTGTCAACCGGCGTTCTACCGCAAAGTGGATATCTTCGGCTTCGATGCCGGGGGTAAATTTCCCCTCGCGATACTCTTGCCGAATTTGCTCCAACCCTTGCACCAGGGTTTCTCCTTCTGCGGGAGCAATGATGCCCGTGTGCGCCAACATTTGGGCGTGGGCTTGCGATCCCGTCAGGTCGTACTCGATGAGTTGAATATCGAATCCGATACTGGCATTGAAGCGGGCGATCGCAGGATGCAGCGCCGATTCAAATCGCTGACTCCAGGTAGACTGACCCGATGGTTGCGGCTGCGTATTCAATGGCAAATTACCCAAATGTCGTAAAGGTCTTCAGCATGTAACCCAACACCAGCCCGATCAAAAATGCCCAGGCTTGCCCCGTTTTCACAAAATTGTCGAAGGCGCGTTGCACATCACCCACTAAATCAGTCTGCTTAAATTGCTGAGCCAAGACCAGATGATCGAGGGACAAATCCAGATGCAGCGATCGCGCCGCGTCGGTGATTAAACTGCTGTGCGTGAACCAAATATTCAGATCTTGGAGGACATGGAGCAACATCTTCTTACACTCCTAACGTTTCACCACCCTGTAACGAGTGGCGTTTGTGCAAACACTCGACCAACACGATACCAGAAAGCGGATTGACGCGCTCATGATTCTGGGGCGATCGCATCGACCTGCATCACGATCAACGTCATATCGTCTGCGTTCCGGTTCTCCTCGCCAATAAACTTCTGCACCTGTTCATACAGATGATCGAGGATGGCCTGGGGTGTCTCGAACTGCTGACACGCCCAATGAAAAGTGTTCGTAAAATTATCTTCGTCGTAGCGTTCGCCGCTCTGATTCGCCGCATCCGTGAAGCCATCGGTGTAGTAAATCAGCACATCACCGGGATGCAATTGAATTTGCGCGTCCTGATAATGGGTGTCGGCATCCAGCCCGATCAACATGCCCAATGTATCGAGGCGTTTAATCGTATTCGTTGCCGCTTGCCAGAGCAGGGGCGGATTGTGCGCCGCATTACTGTAGGAAAGGATTTGCGTTTGCGGGTCGTATTCCGAGTAGAACAGGGTGACAAACCGATTGGAGTTTTCCAAATCGGCATACATAACTCGATTCAGATGTTGCAGGATGCGGGCGGGCGTATGTCCGTTCAACACTTCAGCCCGTAACATGCCGCGCGTCATGGTCATGATCAGACCCGCAGGCACGCCTTTGCCCATGACATCCCCGATCGCCACACTCCAGCGACCCAACTCACTCGCGCCATCCCGCTTAGACCGAATCTGGTCATAACTGGCAGGGATAAAGTCGTAATAATCGCCGCCCACCCGACTGGCCGTTTGACAGCGCGCCGCCAATTTCACGCCCTGAATTGTGGGACATTGCCGGGGCAACAAGCGCAGTTGAATTTCGGCACCAATTTCCAGTTCGCGATCGAGCCGTTCTTTTTTCCGCAGTTCTGCCGACAGCTCATCGTTTTCGATCGCCACAGCAGTTTGATCCGCCACCAGGCGCACTAATTTCTGGCGCGTCTCCGTCCACGTGTATTGGGGATCACGGCTGAACACATACAACCGCCCCCGCTCAATATTTTTCACCAGGATGGCGGTGCCAAACAGTTGCACATTCGCCCCCAGGTAATAACTCACCTGATGATCGAGATCCGCGATCGCCTGCGCTGTGGGATTTGCCGCCCCGCCCGCCGTTGCGTTTTTGGCAAAGGCAGGAGCCAGCTTGCGGGTTGCCGTTTCCAGCGCTTTGCGGACATCCTGACAGAGATG
>JAIXVO010000605.1 GCA_027482985.1 Cyanobacteriota bacterium | reverse complement strand
TTGGCACTCGCCGCCGCTGAGGGTAATGCCGCCCCCCGATTCGTGGTAAAAGGCGCTGTCTTGCTCGACCTCGGCCAGCACCTCATCGACGGTCATTTCCTGGCCAAACATGTAGAGGGCTCCGGTGGGGCAGACGTCGGCGCAGTCTTTGCCGCAGTCAGCCGCTAAATCCCAGTTCACCTGGACGCGATCGTCCTCCCCTTCGACGACGTAAAAGGCTCCTGCGGCGCAGGGTTCTTTGAGGCAGATGCCGCAGGCTGTGGCCCCAATGCACTGGCTGCGCTTGTAGGCCAGCTCGGGCTTGAGGTGAATGCTTTCGGGGTTGCTGCACCACTTACAGCGCAGCGAGCAGCCCTTGAGAAACACCGTGGTGCGAATGCCGGGGCCGTCGTGGGTGCAGAAATGCTGAATGTTGAGAATCAGTCCGGTGGTCTGTTGCGATGAATTTGTCATGTCGGTTCCTCCCTAGCCCCCTAAACAGATGCCGAGCGATCGCGCGATTTGCACAAATTCACTGTCGGCGGGTACAATTCGCACTTTGTTGATGGCCTCGGCCAGGGGCACTAGTGTTAGGTCTGGCGGCTGAAAGGCGACCATAACTCCGGTTTGCTCAGCATTCAAAGCCCGCACGGCTGCTGCACCGTAGCCCAGCCCCAACTGGCGATCGACCGCCGTGGGCGCACCACCCTTCACCCAGGGGCCAACCACCAGGGGGTAGGTTTCGTGGTCGGTGAGTCGCTGAAGTTGCAGCGCCACGGTTTCGGCAGCATAGCCAGAACGCTGGATGACATGAGCCCCTTCGTAGTCGTTGGCCAGGGGCGAGAGGGCGGCTTTGAGCGCCGAGATAGCGGTATCTTCAGGGGCCGATGGCTCCAAAGATACGGCTCCCTCGGCCACCACCACCAGGCCGTAGGTACCGCCAGTGTTGGCCTTGTCCTGGAGTTTGGCCGCCACCTTGGGTAAGTCGTAGGGAATTTCGGGAATCAGGACGGCATCGGCACAGACCGCCATTCCCGCTTGCAGGGCCAGCCAACCAGCGTGGGTGCCCAGCACTTCCACCACCGCAATTTGGTGGGCCGCCTGGGCCGCCTGTTTGGCGCGATCCAGCATGGCGACGGTATCGCTCAGGGTGCTGTTGAAGCCAAAGGAGAGCGCCGTGGTCGCCATATCGTTTTCCGCTGATCGCGGGATGCAGACCGTCCTCAGCCCCTTGTGGTGCAGCTTGTAGAGAATGGCCAACCCCCGACGACCCACCACCGACACCACCGCATCAATGCCTTCGCGGCCCAGGGTCTCTAGCAGCGCCTCGGACTGATCGACCTCTTCCACCAGGCTGTCGGCAGTGATGGTGCGCACCTGGAAAGGGTTGTTGCGGACGGCAGTCCCCAACAGCACCCCCGCCGGATCTAGGGTGGAGAGCAGTTGCGGGGTGAGGGGCACCAGGCCGCCATCGGAGTAGCGATCGCGAAACAGCAGCCCCTCAAACCCGTCGCGAATGCCGACCACCTCCCAGCCCAGTTCGCTCGCGGCCAGGACAGTGCCAGTAATCACCGTATTTAGTCCAGGGACGTAGCCCGCCCCGACATTGATCGCAATCCGTTTTATCGGTGTAGTCATGGTTCTGCATCCTCCGATGCGTGAGGTCTGACAGTCTGATCGGCTACGGGTGATTGGCCTGCATATCGGCCATGCGCTGGCGAATCACCGGGCGCAGGTCTTCCCCAAACCCGGTGAGAATGCCGCCATCCACGGCGAGAATCTGGCCGGTGATCATGTCGGCGCGATCGCTGGCCAGAAACACCGTGGCATTGCCAATGTCGTCACTGGTGCACCAGCGCCCCAGGGGAATCAGGCGCTTGGTGGTCATCTCCCGGTACTCGGGGGTGGTGTTTTGCTCCGCCAGGGGAGTCAGCACGGCTCCGGGGGCAATGGCATTAACGTTGATGTGGCTATCGGCCAGTTCCCAGGCCAGATGGTTGGTCAGGCCCATAACGGCATATTTAGAGGCGGTGTAGTTGGCACCGCCAAAGAAGGTCATGCGCACCCCGGCCACGGACGAAATATTGACGATTTTGCCCTTGCCCTGGGCCATCATCTGGGGAATCACCGCCTTGCAGCAGAAAAAGACCCCCTTGGTGTTGACCGACATCACCCGATCCCAGGTCTCTTCGCTGATATCTTTCAGCAGCGTGGGCGCGCTCTCAATGCCCGCATTGTTGACGAGAATGTCCACTCGGCCCAGATGCTTGACGGTCTCGGCCACCAGAGCCGTGACTTGATCTTCCTTGGCTACGTCCGCCGCGATGGCGATCGCCGTTCCCCCCAGGGCGCGAATTTTCTCCACCGTCTCCAGACAATCTTTCTCTTTGCGCGAATTGATCACCACGCTAGCCCCCTCTTTCGCCAGAGCCAGAGCAATACCTTCGCCAATGCCCCGAGCTGAGCCAGTGATGATCGCGGTTTTCCCTTGCAGTTCCATGGTGTTCTCCTTTGGAGAAGTTTTAAATTTTGAGTTGCGGCGGGGGAGGCAGAAAGCGGCTTTCCGGCTCCCCTTCTCCCAGAGCTGGAGAAGGGGTTAGGGAATGAGGGCAAGCCCCCCTGCCCCACAGGTATTTCGGTTATCAGACCACTATGGGGTGGCCATCGGAGCCCGCCGGTTGGGGGGCTCTGACTTTACCGTCGGTTTCGTAGACCCGGAAGCCCTGCTGCCCGTCCTGGCGGTTGGGGGGCAGCCCCAAGTTAAATAGGGTCTCGTCAGCACTGTCGTACCAGGTGCCAATCTTGAGAATGCGCCGGGCCTCTTCGGGGGTGGCAATCTTGCGGCCCAATTCGTTGGCAATGCGGACATGCTTCTCGATCATTTGCACCGTCGTCATGCGATCGCCCTGGGGGGTCCACAGGTTTTCTTCAATGCCAGCCCGAGTATGCTGCCCCAGGGCGATCATGATCGCTGCGAGGGGATGGGAAAGACGCATAATCGACTGATAGGTCCATACCGAACCTTGGGGGGTGCGGCGAATTAACTCCATCCAGTCAAAGGGGT
>JAIXVO010000008.1 GCA_027482985.1 Cyanobacteriota bacterium | reverse complement strand
TGCTTTCCCACCTGTCCCCCCCCTGTTGGCTGAGGTCGCAGTTGACGCTGCCCCTGCCCCGACTGAAGCAGAACTGGCCGCCGACGCTGAGGCGGCTGCAGAAGCGGCTGAAAAAGCCGAAGCCAAGAAAGTGAAGGAAGCGGAAAAAGCCGCGAAGCAAGCCGCCAAAGCTGAGGCGAAACGGTTAGAGGAAGAACAAGAAGCGGTGGAAGACGCGGCGAAAGCGGAAGCTAAAGCCGCGAAGAAAGCCGCCAAAGCTGCTGAGAAAGCTGCGAAAAAAGCGGCTAAAGCGGAAGCCAAAGCAGCGAAGGAAGCGGCTAAAAAAGCTGCCGAGGAAGCTGCTGCCGCGACTCCCACTGAAGCTAAGCCGAGCTAGTGGGAAAAGGCAGGGGGTAGCAGGCAAAGGGCAGGAGGAAACTGGATAAGTACCTGTGCTTTTATGTCTCGATCGATTGTGTAGGGTGTGTTAAGCCCTAGCCGTAACGCACCACTGATTATCTGCTACTGGTATGACAACTCTAAAGATATGTATTAGCAGCCGTGTTTCGACTTCGCTCAACACTTGGTTGGCTGTGGGTTGAGACTTCGACGTGAGCGCTTAGTCGAACGCGATCCGAAACTCACTTTCTAAAACACTAAATTAGCTTTGTCTTATCACTACGGGGCGTTACGCTAACGCTAATAGCACCCTATAGCATAGATCTTTTTTGACAGGTCAATCGTTAGTGCAAGTGGGCAGTGGTATGACAGTCTTTCCCGATCGCAACAAGACATTTAGCCTGAGTGGGTTTTTAGTCAGTGATGGACCGGCTGGTTTTGTGCTGAGTTGGGTGGCTGGCTTTGTGGATACCTCAGCCTTCATTATTTTGTTTGGCATCTTTACGGCTCACGTCACGGGGAACATTGCCCTGGCGGGAGCCGCGTTTGTGGATGAAGACTTTCGCAGTGTGGCAGCTCGGTTGCTGATGTTGCCGACGTTTGTGCTCGCGGTTGGGTTAACCTCAGTCCTAGCGCGGTATGTCCGCCAACGGCAAGGCCCCGTGTTTGCGATTCTGCTGACGGTGGAAGCGATCGCCCTGCTAGTGTTTTTAGTGCTGGGGGTGATTCTGTCGCCGTCCCTCCTGCTGGATGTGCAGGATGAGTATATTTTACCGATCGCGATCGCGGGAGTGATTGCGATGGCGGTGCAAAATGCCTTGATGAAAGAAGCCCATGGCACCTTTAAGAGCTATATCCCGACCACGGTGATGACTGGGAACACGACCCAACTGACGATCGATGTGGTGCAATTTTTGAGCGCCAAGCTTGCCCCTGCTGCGACCCAAGTCACCCCCGCAGAAGCGGCGCAAGCGCTGGAACGCATGAGTCGGTTTATTCCGGTAATTCTGGGGTTTGCGTTGGGAGGGGGCGCGGCAGCTTATTTTATTTTGCTCTCGGAAAGCTGGTGGGCGTTGGCATTTCCTGTGGTGTTGATTAGTGTGTTGGCGATCGCGGCTTATGTGCAGCACTATCGCCCAACGTCAGTGATGGAATGAGTCATGATTTGGAGCAATCTTGTGATGAACCGAGTTTTAATGCGCTTAATGGTGAGTGTACTGGTGCTGCTCAGTCTGGTAGTGAGTCAGCCAGCCCAGGCACAATTACTGGCTGATGGGTCGATGCCAACAGCCGTGACTACAGCAACCGAGACGGTTAAAGATCTGTTGACCCAACTTGAAACCGAAGTGTTACCCAAGCTGGAAACGATTCTGACCCCCGAACAACGGGAACAGTTTTCTAATTTTGTCAGTGAAGGGGGTACTTTTCGCAAAGCTTTTAAGTCTCTGACCCTAACGCCGGAGCAAAAAACACAATTGAAAGAAGTGTTCAGTGGCTTACCCAAAAAAGATGCGTTTGCCTCACTCACGCCGGAACAAAAGAAACAGCTATTTATGAAGAAGAAAGAGTTCTTCAAACCCACACCTGAAGACATTGCGGACAAGATTAGTCAGGGGATGAAGATGAAGGGTGGCACCATGCCAGAAGGGATCAGCGAACAAATTAATGCCAAACTCCAAAGCTTTCAAAAATTCTTGCCGGAGTAAGGTGCACAGTAGTCCAGAATGTCCCCTGAATCATTTATGATTGATGGCGACGAAAGATTAAATACTATGTCTGCCTATTCCCTGTCGGTGTTGTTAACGCTCGGTGTGAGTTTGAGTGCATCAGGGGCGATCGCCCAATCTGCCCCGGCCTCCCCACCAACCACGCCTGCAATGCCACCCGCCGCCCCCACTGCCCAAGTTGGATTTGAATTTGAGGGCGTGACCACCTTCAACTATGCGCCTCTCACCGAAACTACCTACACAGGGGACTGCCCAGGGGTTGAGCTGAATCGGGAGGCCTTCGTGGCGCGGTTTCGCTCCAGTAAAACCCCACCAGCAGAGCGCCGACGCGTCGTGATTCGCAACATCACCACGGGCATGGCGGGCGATCCCTCGCCCTATACCGATCGCGAATACCAACGCGATCGCCTGTCTGAAGCCACCACGACCGAATTTGGCACGACTCACAGTGGCAAACGCTTGCGGGTGATGTATGGCGTGAATACCTTCAGCTACGAGATTCTAGAAAGCAATATTCCGGTTGAATCCGGCACTTTCACCAGCACCTTCGATCGCCTCCAGCAACAGGCCGTCCGCAATGCGCAATGGGTGGAAGCCAAAATCTGTGCGAATACTGCCGTCGCGACGAATGTGTGTGCCGATTTGCGGCGGCAAAATCAGTTCCGCTGTCCGAATGGCAAAGTCCTCAAAACGGAGCTGTTGGATGGCGAAACCAGTGGCATTCGCACCGCTTTTTCCAATCAGTCCAACCGTCCCGTCCGCTTCAAAATTGGCGATGATCTGTATCGCCTCGAACCCGGTCAACGGATTCGGCTACGGCGGTCTTCCACCAGCAGTTTTAGCCTCAATTACAATGCTGCCTGCACCAACTGTAACCTCGATCAAACAGTGCGCGTGATTCCCGGCAAACGCTTACGCTTCATCGATCGCGGCAAAACCTCAGCGGGCGATCGCGTCGAGTTGGTTGATCATCCCACCAGCACCGAGAATATCGAAGAATAGGTCAAGATTGTGCCCGCAAACCAGATCCCGGTGATGCGTTACGGCTAACGCTTAACGCATCCTACTGGTTTACCTATTCCTCCCCCTCCCTCCTATTCCTGCCTCCTGCCTCCCCCTTCCCCAACACCATCCCCGCGATCGCCACCGCCCCTAACCCCACCCCACACACGCCCTGCCAACCTGCCCCATTCCAGGCCGTAGCCGCCAGCCAGGAACCGAGGGAGCCACCCAAGAAGTAGGACACCATATAGACGGTGGTAATGCGATTATGGACGGCGACCGGGAGGGTATAGATGCGAGTTTGGTTAGAAATTTGTCCCGTTTGAATGCCTAGGTCTAGCAACAAAGCGCCGATGACGATCGCGATCAAGCCCTGCTGAAATTGCCACAGGATAACCAGCGCCAGGACTAAAATGATCATCGCCCCGATTAAGGTCAGACGCTGACTGCGGCGATCGGCAAGGCGACCGACCAGAGGTGCTGCGACGACCCCGGTGATCCCCACCAGTCCCATCGTGCCCACCACCTGACTGCCCAAATTGAACGGCGGGTCTGCCAGCAAAAAAGGCAGGGTTGTCCAGAAGCCGCAGTAGACAGAGAAAAATAGTCCCCCCATCAATGCGGTTTGGCGTAACAGGGGATAGGTGAGCAGCAGTCCGACCAGCGATCGCATCAACGCGGCGTAAGACAATTGCACAGTTGCGGCGATCGCGGGTAAGCCTCGACTCAAGATCGCCGCTAATCCCACCATGGCGATCGCCGCTAACCAGAAGGGCGTGCGCCAGCCCCACACTGCCCCCACCCAACCACTCGCCAAGCGACCGACGACGATGCCTGCCAATAGTCCGCACATCACCAATCCCACCACTTTACCGCGTGCCGTTGGAATCGCTAACTGAGCTGCAAACGGCACGAGTAACTGGGGTACGACAGCGGTCATGCCATTGATAAAACTCATGACGACGAGCCATTGAAAACTCGGTGAAAAGGCAATTAAAAGTAGTGCGATCGCATTTAGGAGACTCAAAATTACAATCAATTGGCGGCGATTTGCGCGATCGCCCAGCGGGATCAACAGCAACATCCCCAGGGCATACCCAAACTGCGTGCAAGTTGGCACTGCACTCACCTGCACCACCGACACTTGAAAGGTTTGGCGCATCAGCACTAACAATGGCTGGTTATAGTACAAACTACCAATCGAGATTAAACACGCGATCGACATCAACAAGACTAAGTTGCGACTAAACGGAACAGCTTTCTCTAAGGTCATCAGACTGACATCCAGAACCGATTTATCCAATGGATAATGACATGATTTTGACTGCACGAGCTTGAGCCTCTTGTCCGCCCAAGCTCGTGCAGTCAGGCAGAGGGCAAAACCTTGATGATTCAGATCTGGACGCTGGCAACAAGGTTGGGGTGATTGCCACTACGACGCTCTATGCTGCCATTGTCGATGTAGCACACAATCGAGGTAGGGCAGCAAATTAACGCCTGTTCATTCAGACCTTTCAATTTGAGAAGTATCGACGAATACAGAATTCCATCTGGGCTTAATTTGTAATAAATGTAAACTTTAAGACTGTATACAGCATACACAAAGATTGATGGCTGAAGTTTTTCTGGTGTGAGGAGTCAATTATGTCAATTCATCGGATTCGGGGGGCATCGCTCCCAGTTTGGTTGTCCGCGATCGCGTTGAGTGCGGCTCCTGGTCTGGCGCAAACCGCGTCGCTGACCAGTCCTTCTGCAACTACCCCACTGGCCTCAACTGCCAGCCCTGGGATGGAACAGGTACCCACCTTTGCGGATCTGGAGCGACCCGCCATCGCCGGAATGTCGCAAGTCACCTCAGTTTCGCAATTCTCAGATGTTAAGCCAACGGATTGGGCGTTCCAGGCGTTGCAATCACTGGTAGAACGGTACGGCTGTATTGTGGGTTATCCCGATAAAACCTATCGCGGCAATCGGGCGATGACTCGCTATGAGTTTGCTGCCGGACTCAATGCCTGCCTCGATAAAATTCAAGAATTGATCGCTGCTGCAACTGCTGATTTTGTCAAAAAAGAAGACCTGGAAGTGGTGAAGCGCTTGCAGGAAGAATTTGCGGCGGAACTGGCGGCACTCCGAGGGCGGATAGAATCTCTGGAAGTCCGCACCGCGACGTTAGAAAAGCAACAATTTTCGACTACGACTCGCCTGACGGGGACGGTTTACTTTAACTTGACGGGTGCCACTGCGGGCGATCGCGTGTTAGCCGAGCGATCGCCCGTGGCTCCCAACAGTGCCTTTGCCGCCCCCCGCCGCAATCCCACGACCCTGCAACCGTCTCGTGTGTTGCGGGATGATCCCGAAATCACCTTTGGGTTCTACACCTTCCTCAACTTCAACACCTCTTTTACCGGGAGAGATTTACTCGTCACCCAATTGGTTTCTGGGAATGGCAGTTCACCCGCCAACCAATTCGTGTCGGGGGGCTTCTTCAACTCCTGGGGCACCCCCTTCCTGGATCAAACTGGCGTGCTCTCTGCCAGCAGCGTTTCCATTCGGGAATTGTTCTACCAGTTTCCCGTCAGCAACACCGTCCGAATTGCAGTGGGTCCTCGCCTCAATTTCTACCGTCACTTCGATGCCAACCGCTTCACCTTCTTTCCCACTGGAGCCACCAGTTTCCAATCCAACGGCAGTACACTTTCCAACGCGGTTGACCGGGGATCAGGGGCTGTCATCACCTGGAACGTCACGCCTCAATTCACCTTTACCGCAGGCTATTTAGCCGAAAATACCGAGTTCTTAAATCCGGCGGCTGGCTTTAATACCTCTAGCAGTCCGGCGCGGGGCGATGGTTTATTTGGTGGCACCAACACCATGACCGCCCAGTTGCATTACTTGCCCACGCGGAACTTTAACCTGCGCCTGTTGTATACCCGCTCGAATCTCAAACCCAATGCCAACGTCTTTGTTGGGGGGAGCGCAGGGGAACCGCTGCCCTATGGTTTTGCCGATGATGGCTTTGGCGGTGCCGTCCGCACGTCCACGGCGGATACTTTTATCGCCAACTTTGATTGGCTGGTGACGAAAAACTTTGGCCTCTTTGGTCGCTATTCCTATGGGGTGACCGACATTAACCCCCGCAACCCGGCTCGCAGTGGTGGGCAAGTGCGGGTGCAGGCATTCCAGGCGGGGTTAGCCTTCCCCGATGTCGGGCGCAAAGGCGCATTGGGCGTGTTGTCTTTCGTGATCCCATTTGATTATCTTTCGGGTACACGCTTCCTGATCTCTGGGGCTGGTAACGGTGCCACTCAGTATGAGTTAGAAGGCTCCTATTACTTCCCGCTTAATGACAACATTGCCTTGATTCCGGCGGTTTATGCCATCTTCAATGCCAATAACTTTGATCGCAACCCCACGGTGTTTGTGGGCAACTTGCGGGCGCAGTTTAGTTTTTAGGTCGGCGTGCCCCAGGGCCGCAAACCCTGAGTGCCCCTTGTAGCGCGTCGCGGGCTTCCCGCAGAAAGCCCCTGGCAGGCACTAGTAACCTGTCAGGGGCAATCCACTAGTTAGCGGATGAGAATGCGATGAACATTAGAAACGGCACACTGATGGTCGCAGTCAAGCACGCTTAGCTTTCTTCGCCAGCCGCGTAGACTTCCAACAGCGCTTGATCCACGTAGCCATGACCCCAAATCCCGCTGGGGCATTTGCCGATGGTGCCACCGATGCGAGCAACAGCTGCGATTTGATACAAACCGGGCGTCATGGTCGGCGCGGTGTTGTTCGGGATTGCCTTCAGGGAAACGGTGTACAGGAACTTGCCAGCTTCCGTGATGATGGTCTTTTCCAGATCCAACTCAGCAGCCCGCCGACCATAGCCTTCCAGGGAGTAGACGATGGTGATGGGGGTGCCCAGGCACATCAGCAATTTGGCCAAAGGAGAAGGCGTGAACTCAACCTTAACGCTGAATTCGACTTCTTCATTGCCAGCCACGATGAACGGCGAGTTCGCGGGGCTAGCAGGCCGCATGCTGGAGCCTTTCGCTTGCAGGTCGTACAGTTTGAACTCCAGCGGCACAGAGAAGGAGCGGGGGAAGCTTTCGGTCACACCCGTTTCAACGCGTTGACCAGGCTGTGCAACCAAGTATTCTTGTCCTAAGCGTTCCATAATGATTTTCCTCGTGATTTACAGACTCTTGATTAGCCGACAAACCTTGTAGAGTGGGCGTTTTGGCGTTTCCAGCACTGCTTGGTTTGTCATGTCCCTATGATGGCAATGCCGTCTCCCCCCCGCCATGCCCCCCAACGGGTACTCTTCTGTCACCCGAATTGGCACAGAGATCTGGGCATTCATTGGGGGGCAGGTTAAGTTAGAACGGTCAAGTCCTGAATGCTTATGAATGCACCCAACGAGAAGGAATCCGAGTTACAACGACGCGAACAAGCACTCCGCGATCGCGAAATGGCGTTGCGGTTACGGGAACTGGAGGCCGAAATTAGTCCGCCGCCCGTCCTGCCCACCGTCAAACACGATCGCCCCACCAGCGCGATGCAACAGCAGCTGCGAAATTGGCTCAAAACTGCCAAATTCATCGGCTTAATCGCGGGTGCCGGCATTGTCTTTGTTATCGTCTTTCG
>JAIXVO010000784.1 GCA_027482985.1 Cyanobacteriota bacterium | reverse complement strand
TGGGGTCGTATCGCCGCCCGTCCTGACCCACATCAACCTGACGATCGCGCCGGGACAAACCGTGGCCTTTTTGGGGGCGACGGGTAGCGGCAAATCGACGCTGGTGAACCTGATTCCCCGGTTTTACGATGTCACGGCGGGGCGCATTACCCTGGATGGCAAAGACATTCGCGCCATCCCGCTGGAAACCTTGCGCGAGGAAGTGTGTATCGCGTTGCAAGAGTCGATTTTGTTTAGTGGGACGGTGCGCGACAATCTCACTTATGGGCAACCGACGGCCACGGAAGAGGAAATGGTGGCAGCAGCGATCGCGGCGGACGCAGATAGTTTTGTCCGAGCGATTCCCGAAGGCTATGATGCGATCGTCAAACGGCGGGGCGCTAACTTTTCTGGGGGACAACGGCAGCGGTTGTCGATTGGGCGGGCGATCGCCGTCCAGCCTAAAGTCTTGATTTTGGATGACAGCACGAGTGCGCTGGATATGGCGACGGAAGCCCGCGTACAAGATGCGATTAAAGGCATGATGGCGACCACGACGACTTTATTTGTGGCGCAACGCATCAGTACCGTGATCATGGCGGATCAGATTTTCTTGCTGGAGCGAGGAGAAATCATCGCTCGGGGCACTCACGAAGAATTGTTGCGCACCAGTTCGCTGTACCAAGAAATTTATCAGTCGCAATTGGGAGGCGTACCCGCATGAAGCCCTTTCTGAAACCCCGCAAACTCCTGTCGAAATTTGGCTATCCCCCGCAACCGTCCACCCGCGCCCAAGCTTTCCAACGGTTATTTGGCTACTTGACGGCATACCCCATCCCATTTGCCCTGACGATGATTTTGGTGGTGGTGGCGACGGCACTCAACCTGGTGGTGGCCTATCTGTTGGGAGTTGGCATCAACATTTTGAGCACGCCCGCCCCCGACTTGACCGCCCTCTCGCAAACCGCGATTGGGATGGTGGTCGCCGCGATCGCCAGTTGGCTGTTGTTCCTGGTGGAAGGGTTGGTGCTGGCTGGCATTTCCCAAAAAGCGACCTACCAACTGCGACGCGATTTGTTTGAACACATGCAACTGTTGTCGCTGAATTTCTTCGATCGCCAGCCCATCGGCGAACTGATGAGCCGCGTCACCAGCGACACCGAATTGATCTCGCAATTCTTCCAGACGGGCTTAAACCAGCTCTTTGTCAACCTCTCGAAACTCGTGTTCACCGCGATCGCGATGCTCTTGCTCGATTGGCGACTGGCGATCGCAGCTCTGGTGATCGTGCCCCTGATGCTGACCTTCGTCGGTTTCCTCAGTCGCGTTTCTGGCCCCGCCTTCGACCAACTGCAACAACAACTGGGCGAACTCAATGGCGTGATGGAGGAAACCATTAGCGGCGAGAAAACCGTCATCGCCTATCGCCGTCAGGATGAAGCCGTCGAGAGTTTTGAAGACATCAGTGCCGCCAGTCGGGATGCCAGTATCAAGGCGCAGTTTATTGCGTTGATCAGTCGTCCCGTGACGCTAGTGCTGACTAACCTGGATGTCGCATTGGTCGCCTTGGTGGGTGGCGTTATGGTGTTGCAAGGGGCAACCGATGTCGGGGTGATCGCCACCTTTCTGCAATATACCCGCCAATTGTCCTTGCCCCTCACCCAACTCTCAAACCTGTTTAATGCGCTCCTGGCAGCACTGGCTGGGGCAGAACGAGTGTTTCAGATTTTGGATGAACAACCCGCGATCGTCGATCGCCCCCGCACCCCACCCCTGCCCCCCATTCAAGGTCATGTGGAATTTCGCGCCGTCGATTTCAGCTATGTCCAGGGTCGCAAGATCCTCAAACAGAACACGTTCACCGCGTTACCGGGACAAAAAATTGGCTTGTGCGGTCCCACTGGCGCTGGCAAAAGCACCATCATCAACCTGATCACCCGCTACTACGACATCGATGCCGGAGATATTTTGATTGACGGGCATAGCATTTACGACGTGCAGCAAGACAGCTTGCGCCAGCAGATCGGCATCGTTTTGCAAGAACCCTTCCTGTTCTCCGACACCGTCCTCAACAATCTCCGCTATGCCCGTTTGGATGCCACCGAAGCCGACTGCATCGAAGCCGCCAAACGCGCCAACGCCCACGACTTCATCGATCGCCTCGCCGACGGCTACCACACCATGCTGACCGAACGCGGCAGCAACCTCAGTCAAGGTCAACGCCAACTCCTGACGATCGCCCGCATGATGGTGCAAGACCCGCGCCTGGTGATTTTGGACGAAGCCACCAGCAACGTCGATACCCGCACCGAGCAAAAAATTCAGGAAGCCCTTGCTCGCTTGATGGCGGGTCGCACCAGCTTTGTGATCGCCCACCGGCTCAGTACCATCCGCGATTCCGACTGCATCCTGGTGATCAAATCCGGCGAAATCATCGAACGCGGCACCCACGCCGACCTCATGGCGCAAAACGGCTTCTACTCCGACCTCTTCATGAGCCAATTCAAAGGCAAGCTCACCAGCCTCACCCAACCTGTTTAAAACGCTCACACCGAATTCAGGAGATTTCTGAAAAAGCGCCTCCCCCTGCATGGGTTTAGCATTCGGCACAGGTCCTCTGCTTGCTGGCGAAGATTGTGGCCGAATGCTGAACCCCTACAATGGGCGGTCGGAATTTTTCTGGACATGGCTTTATCAGTTTCATATTTTGCTGCCCTATGTTGAAACCTGGATACCGTTAACACCCATCCTGTTATTTAGGAGGCAACGACGATGAGTATTGAAGATCGGGGGAAAGCGACGGCTGATGGCTTACAAGGACAGGCCAAGCAAGCGATCGGTGAAGTGACTGGCGATCAACAATTGCAAGCCGAAGGCAAAGTCGATCA
>JAIXVO010000737.1 GCA_027482985.1 Cyanobacteriota bacterium | reverse complement strand
TGCGGGAGGGCGATCGCGATCCCCACGGCACGATCGCCATCATTGGTGCCGGAACGGGATTAGGGCAGGGGTATGTCGTGCCGAATGGGAAGGGCTATCGAGTCTTTGCCACCGAGGGCGGACACAGCGATTTTGCCGCTCACAACGAGGTGGAATATCAACTCTGGCGGTTTTTGAAAGAGCATCACGGGCTGGATCGGATCTCGACAGAACGAGTCGTTTCCGGCACCGGCATTCACGCCATTTACTCGTTCATGCGGACACGGGGCATTTGTGAAGAGTCACCAGAAATGACCGCCGCCTACCAAACCTGGCAACAAGAAGCCGGAAAAGAAGAAAAAACCGTCGATCTCGCCGCCCTGATTTCTCAGCACGCGATCGCGGAAACCGATTATCTCTGTATCGAAACCATGAACCTGTTCATTCGAGCCTATGGCGCGGAAGCAGGAAATTTGGCGTTAAAACTGTTGCCCTATGGCGGGGTATATATTGCCGGGGGAATTGCCGGCAAAAATCTGCCCCTGATGCAAGGTGGGGATTTTGTGGAGGCGTTTAACGACAAAGGGCGGGTGAGTCCAGCGATCGAAAAAATTCCGATTTACGTTGTGACAAATCCCCGCGTCGGCCTGATGGGATCAGCCCTATGTGCCGCGCAAATGTTGACCCCCTGAAGAGTCCAGGGCGATCGCGCCAAGTGAATCGTGATCCCCAAGATTTATAGCGATCCTGTAAATGTCTTGAGGAAAATGGCTGAACCCGCCAAGACCTCCCACAATATAAGCGGGCTGTAATCCGCAGGTGATGACCCAAACAACTTTCTCAGTAAACCCATCACCCATCACCCATTACCCATCACCCATCACCCATCACCCATCACCCATTACCCATCACCCATTACCAATGGCCCCCCACAAGATAAACAAGCTCTCATCCCCAAATAATGCCCGCCCTCTGCCCCATCCCAGCGAGGCCAAGCGGCAGTTTAGTTAAAGAGATGTAAATTCAGTGGTTATTTTGTTGAGACATCGAAGTGAGCAGGTACCGTAATTATGGTCGCAAGTGTTAGCAAAGATATGGATTCGCAAGCACTCTGGAAACGTTACGAAGACTGGCTCTATTACCATCCGGGATTGGGGCTATATGTCGATATCAGCCGCATTCGGTTTGACGATGGGTTTGTGGCGATGCTGCAACCCAAGTTTGCCCAAGCGTTTGAGGCGATGACGGCGCTGGAAGCCGGGGCGATCGCCAATCCGGACGAAAATCGGATGGTGGGGCATTATTGGCTGCGCGATCCCGATCTGGCACCCGCCGAATTGCGGGCGGAAATCATCGACACCCTGGAGCAGATTGAAGCCTTTACGCAACAGGTGCATGCGGGCGCGATCGTGCCGCCGGAAGCCCCCCAATTTACCGATATTCTCTCGGTCGGCATTGGCGGTTCGGCCTTGGGACCGCAGTTTGTCGCTGCCGCACTCGCGCCCCTGGATGCGCCCATGCCAATTCACTTTATTGACAATACTGATCCGGCGGGGATCGATCGCGTCCTGGCGGAATTGGGCGATCGCCTCAAAAGTACCCTCGTCATCGTCACCAGCAAATCCGGGGGCACGCCCGAAACCCGCAACGGTATGTTGGAAGTCAAACATGCTTACGAACAACGGGGCTTGAATTTTCCCAAACACGCGGTTGCCATCACCATGAAAGGCAGCAAGATGGACGAAATTGGGCAGATGGAAGGCTGGTTGGCGGAGTTTCCCATGTTTGATTGGGTGGGGGGACGCACCTCCGAACTGTCGGCGGTCGGCTTACTCGCGGCCTGTCTGCAAGGGATTGATGTGCGGGCGATGTTGGCAGGTGCCAAGGAAATGGATGCCGCCACGCGCGTCCCGGATTTGCAAACCAATCCCGCTGCCCTGTTAGCCCTGGCCTGGTACTACGAAGGTAACGGCAAAGGGGAAAAGGACATGGTGATCCTGCCCTATAAGGACAGCTTGCTGTTGTTTAGCCGCTACCTGCAACAACTGGTGATGGAATCGCTGGGGAAAGAATTAGACCTGGATGGCAAGGTCGTCAACCAGGGGATCGCGGTGTATGGCAACAAAGGTTCCACTGACCAGCACGCCTATGTGCAGCAGTTACGAGAAGGGGTGCCCAACTTTTTTGCCACGTTTATTGAAGTGCTTGAGGATCGGGCAGGCGATTCGATCGAAGTCCAACCCGGCGTGACTTCGGGTGATTTTCTGTCGGGCTTTTTGCAAGGGACGCGGCTGGCCCTTTACGAGAATCAACGCGATTCGATCACCATCACCGTTCCTGCCGTCACCCCTCACATGGTCGGTGCCCTGATTGCCTTATATGAACGGGCAGTGGGCTTGTATGCCTCCCTGGTGAATATCAACGCCTATCACCAGCCGGGGGTCGAGGCGGGCAAGAAAGCCGCAGAATCCGTCCTGAATCTGCAACAGCGGGTCATGATGGCTTTGCAGAGTGCCGGACAACCGCTGACTTTGACGGAACTCGCCGCGAAAGCCAATGCCCTGGGTCAAATCGAAACTATTTACCTGATTTTGCGGCATCTGGAAGCCAACGATCGCGGGGTGGTCTTCCACGGCGATCGCGCCCAACCCTCGACCCTGAGAATCGCGATCGCCTGATCTCGCCCTCCCACTTCGGCTCAACCCCTTACCCCAAACTCGTCCTCAGCCCTCTCTCATCTACAGGAGCAGCCTCATGACAGTCAAGATTGGCATTAATGGCTTTGGTCGCATTGGGCGACTGTTTGCGCGGATTGCCATGGATCATCCCGAAATCGAATTGGTTGGGGTCAATGACCTGGTGCCCTCCGATAACCTGGCCTACTTATTCAAATACGACTCCACCCACGGCAAATTCAAAGGCACCGTGGAAGCGCAGGAAGGCAGTATTATCATCAACGGCAACACGATTCCCTGCTATGCCGAACGCGATCCCAGCAAACTGCCCTGGAGCAGCACTGGCGTTGATTATGTGGTGGAATCGACCGGCTTCTTCACCGACTTTGCGGGAGCGGAAAACCACATCAAAGCCGGCGCGAAACGGGTGATTATTTCCGCCCCCACAAAAGATCCCGACAAAGTCCGCACCCTCGTCATGGGGGTCAACCACACCGAGTATGACCCGGCTACCGATGTGGTCGTTTCCAACGCCAGTTGCACCACCAACTGTCTGGCTCCGGTCGCCAAAGTGATTCACGAAAACTTTGGCTTAGCCGAAGGGTTGATGACCACCGTTCACGCCATGACTGCCACCCAGCCAACGGTGGATGGCCCCAGCAAAAAAGATTGGCGGGGCGGGCGCGGCGCTTCCCAAAATATTATTCCTTCTTCCACGGGTGCCGCGAAAGCCGTCGCTCTTGTCCTGCCTGCGCTCAAAGGCAAACTGACCGGGATGGCCTTCCGGGTGGGCACCCCGGATGTATCAGTGGTTGACCTCACCTTCAAAACCGAAAAAGCCACCAGCTACAAAGAAATTTGTGCCGCTATGCAAGCCGCAGCAGAAGGCCCGATGAAAGGGTTTCTCGGCTACACCGATGAGCAAGTCGTGTCGATGGACTTTCGCACCGATCCCCACTCCAGCATTTTTGATGCCGCTGCTGGCATTGAATTGAACTCCAATTTTTTCAAAACCGTGTCCTGGTACGACAACGAGTGGGGCTATTCCTACCGCGTAGCAGACCTGGCCGTGTATATGGCGAAAGCCGACAAGATTTTGGCGTAAGGGCAGGGAGAGAGAGGGAGGTGAAGGGATGCCGCACCTGATTCTGACTCGTCATGGCCAAAGTTTGTGGAATGCCACCAACAAATTTACGGGGTGGGTGGATGTGCCGTTGAGTGAGCGGGGGCGGGCGGAAGCGACGATCGCCTCTTGCAAATTGGCGACTTACCGGGTGGATGTGTGTTTTACCAGTAAGTTGATTCGGGCGATCGAAACGGCGATTTGCATTCTGACGGAAAAGGACGATGTTTGTGGCGGTAAAACTCCCATTCTCAAACACGAAATTGATGAGGTGGACTGGCATGGCTGGGATCAGTATCAGGGCGATCGCAGTCAGGAACTCCCGATCTTCACGAATGTGGCGCTGGATGAACGCTTTTATGGCGATCTGCAGGGCTTGAATAAGGCCGAAACGGCGGCGAGGTATGGGTCAGAGTTGGTGCATGAATGGCGGCGATCGTATGCGGTGCGGCCTCCCGGTGGGGAAAGTCTGGAGGATACTCAGAAACGAGTGATTCCCTACTTCACCGAGCGGATTATGCCCCACATTTTGCAGGGGGAAACGGTGTTGGTGGCGGCTCATGGCAACTCGCTGCGAGCCATCATCATGCAATTGGATCAACTGGCTCCAGAGCAAGTCCCTGGGCTGGAACTCGAAACCGCCGTCCCGATTGTGTATGACATGAGTTTAGCGGGAGCCGTGCTGGGCAAACAGATTTTGAAGTGAAGCTGTCCAGCGATCGCCTCCCGGCTTGAAGTTTCCATTCCTACTACGAGGATTTTCAACATGGCTCAGACTTTACTGGAACAACTGCGCGAGATGACAGTTGTGGTGGCGGATACAGGTGATTTACAGGCGATCGAAAAGTTCACCCCCCGCGATGCCACGACCAACCCCTCTTTGATTACAGCAGCGGCGCAAATGCCGGAATATCAGAGCATTGTCGATGAGACGTTATTGCAAGCCAAGCAGGATGCGGGAGCGGGCGCATCGGATGCCGAAGTCGCCACTTTAGCCTTCGATCGCCTTGCTGTTTCCTTTGGGAAGAAAATCCTGGAGATTGTGCCGAAACGGGTTTCGACAGAAGTTGATGCGCGGTTGTCCTACGATACGGATGCGACGGTCGCCAAAGCCCGCTACTTAATTTCCGAGTACGAAAAAGCGGGGATTGGCCGCGATCGCGTGTTGATCAAAATTGCCTCGACCTGGGAAGGCATCAAGGCGGGTGAAATCCTGGAGCAAGAAGGGATTCACTGCAACCTGACGCTGCTGTTTGGGGTGCATCAGGCGATCGCTTGTGCCGAAGCGGGGATTACGCTGATCTCTCCCTTTGTCGGGCGGATTCTAGATTGGTATGTCAAGGAAACGGGGCAGCAATATGAAGGAGCCGCCGATCCGGGAGTGCAATCCGTGACCAGCATCTACAACTACTACAAAAAGTTTGGCTATCAAACTGAAGTGATGGGTGCCAGTTTCCGTAACATTGGCGAAATCATTGAGTTAGCAGGCTGCGATCTGCTCACCATTTCGCCCAAGTTGTTGGCTGAACTACAAGCGACCGAAGGCAATTTGCCCCGCCTTCTCGATCCCGCAAAAGCCGCTTCGATGGACATTGAAAAACTGTCAATGGACAAAGCCACCTTCGACCAAATGCACGCTGCCGACAAGATGGCCTCCGAAAAACTAGCGGAAGGGATTCAAGGCTTTACTAAAGCACTAGAAACCCTGGAACAACTGTTGGCCGCCCGCCTGACGCGACTGGAAGCAGGCGAAACGGTGCACCATGCGGCGGATGACATCTTCCATGCTTATGACATGGATGGCGATGGCTTCATTACCCGCGAAGAGTGGATGGGGACGGATGCCGTGTTTGATGCGCTGGATAAAGACCACGACGGCAAAATTTCTCCCGAAGAAATGAGTGCCGGATTAGGTGCCGTGCTGGAACTCGCCAAAGTGTAAGGAGATTTCTTAGAAAGACTTTACTCTGCGTAAGGGCTGGTTTTGCCATCGGTTATGTGAGTGTTCACAATTCTGTTGCTAAACCTGCCCCTATAAGTATTTTCTTGTTTAGAAATCGCCCAAGTCGTCTTAGCCTGCGGGTGAATCGTGACCCCAATGACATTGCCTCTCGATCGCCCCTTACCGCAAGACCTCGATCGCCGCTGCTTCCGTCGTTACGGTCACGGGAGCCAGTTCGACCGTCAATTCACCCAGGTAAAGCGGTGCCGTGTCTGCTTGCAGGGCTGAGGGGCTGGTCATGGATAAATAAATGCCCACCATGGCGATCGCGAATGCCACCAGATTCAGCAGGCTCAGTTGTTCGCCCAGTAACAACCAGGCACCCACACCTGCCAAAATCGGTTCCATGAGTAAGAAGAGCGCCACAAACTCAGCCGAGAGTCGATTCAGACTGTGCACCAGCATCCCCTGTCCCAAAATTTGACAGATTACTGCCAGCGACAGAACGGCGAACCACCCTTGCAGCGTTGTCGGGAACAAATTGCCGCCCATCCCCCAGGCAACGGGGAACGAGATGAGGCTGGCGATCGCCGAACTGCCCCATAGCAAAGTGGTGGTTTGGAAGCGCGTCTGTAACTGCTCCAGCAACGCCAGATACACACTAAAGGCAATCGCAGCCAGCAGAGCGGCGGCATCTCCGGCAAACTTGCCCAGTGCCAGGTGCGAGTCATCCCAGCCAATCAGCCCGATCGCCGCGATCGCAATCAGCATACCGGCCACAAACCGTCGATCAAAGCGTTTGTCGAGCCAGAGCCAACCCCCAATGCAGGAAAAAACGGGCGTTAAATTCGCCAGTAGCGTTGCATTCGCCACACTAGTTTGAGTCAGCGACCACGCCCACAGCATCAAATCACCCGCCAAAAAGCTGCCCACTAAGGTTAGTTGTGCCCATACTTGCCACGTCAGCGGAGCAACGGGACTGGCAACAGATACGGTTAAATCAATTTGCGTGGGAGCCTGCCACTGTCGCCACAACCACCGTCCGCCATTCCAGACTCCCAGCAACACTGTCGTGATCCAGAAGCGATGAAAGGCTGTAGCGTAGGGATTAATTTCTTGTTCGCTAAATTTAATTAGAATTGCTGCCGAGGCGATCGACAAAACTGCAATACACAATGCAGCGAGGGTCGCGATCGCGGGAGTTTGAGTCAACGGCTGGGGTAGCCCGGTCGAGGAATATTGCATTTCTGTATCTTAAACTACTTTTCAAGATTTGAGCCGCAATAACCGTGCCTGCTGCCGTGATCACAGCAGTTTGGACTGTCACTCATTTCAACTTGAGCGAAGCCTTCTACACCCCCTCATCCGACTCCAGGAAACCGCTGTAAGCTTCCATCCCATGTTCCGTGATATCCAGGCCAATTTGTTCACCCATGGGTGTGACGCGAATGCCGATCGTCAGCTTCAAGA
>JAIXVO010000372.1 GCA_027482985.1 Cyanobacteriota bacterium | reverse complement strand
GGTTCCGGCTTCCTTATCGACCAGTTCAATTTCCAGCCAGCCATGCTCGGCAATGGGCAGATCATATTGGGAAATCTGGTAGTTTTTGGGCAAGTCGGGATAAAAATACTGCTTGCGATCGAATTTGCTGTAGGGCGCAATCTGGCAGTTCAACGCCAATCCGGTTTTGACGGCATATTCCAACACCTTCTGATTCAACACGGGCAGGGTGCCAGGGAGTCCCATGCAGACCGGATCAATCAGGGTGTTAGGCGGTTCGCCAAACTGTGTGGAACTGGGGGAAAAGATTTTGGTCGCGGTGTTGAGTTGGCAGTGGGTTTCTAAACCAATCACGGCCTCGTATTGGGTCTTCGCTGGAGCGGATGCTGTCATGAACCGATCGCCTGAACAACTGGATTCTATTGTAGGGGAGAGCGGAGTAAGCGATGGGAATCCGCTAAAATGTTGAGCAAATGAGGGTCGAATTGTGGCGACCTCTAGTGGTGAACTCGCGTGACACAGGAACGGGCAACTCCCCCCAACGCAGCAACTAGACCTCCTTACCAGAAGGCATTAACGAACAGCTACTACGAGTTGTTGGGACTACATCCCTCTGCCTCGGTGCGGGAGATTCGGCAAGCCTATCGGGATCGCAGTAAGCTGTACCATCCCGATACGACAACATTGCCAACAACCGTGGCGACGACGAAGTTTCAACAATTGAATGAAGCTTACGCCACGCTGAGCACGCCAGAGCGTCGGAGTGCCTACGATCGCCAGATTGGCTATTCCTCCGTCGCGGTGGTGCAGCCCCTCCCCTCACTCCATCGTCCGCCCACCCGGACATCCAACTACACCTCGTCAGCGTATCTGGATGCCACCGATCGCCCCTTATCCCCTGGCGAAATCTTTGCTCTATTTATTTTGGGACTGACTTTTGTTGGCTGTCTATGTTTGGCGATCGCGATCGGGCTCACACGGGGTGAAACTCTCTTACCGTCAGACCTGACGACGGCGACTCCACCCTCGCTGGCACAGCCTGATCCCACGCGTCCAGCCGAGACTGCGCTAGGCTCAGTAAAATCGCCTGTGCCACCTCTGACGGCTCCAGCATTGCCTGTCCAGGGAGCATCAGCCCTAACCCCAACGCCGCGATCGCGGCCATCTACCGTTCCGGCGAATCCATCCCCTGTATCCGTGCGATCGCTGCCCCAATAATGCCATCCTGGAGAGTGAGCGTCGCTGCCCTGGGGTCACGCTTCACCCTGTTTTTCTGCTGTCAACTTTAGTCATTTACGCATGTCTCTTCCTCCCGCCACCACTCCGTTGTATAACCACCCCTTGCCTGAAATCGAGCGCTGGCTGATTGACAGCGGCGGGCAACAGGACAAAAACGATTTGCATTGCTGGTATCTTCAACGCCCCGATTGGAAAGCGGAGGTGTGGCTGGATATTGACCAGTTGACTGTACGCTACTTTGGGCTGGTGGGTGAAGAACGGGCAGTCCAGCGATCGTTCAAATATTCCCTCAGTCGGCAAGATGTGGAAGATGCCATTTTTGCGGGACCTTAGCCTCGATTCGCCTATGGTGTTGTCGGGGCACCGCTTGTCGGTGCTCTGACCACTGATGATCCCGACAAGCGGTGCCCCGACACTCGGCAGCGCAGACGATTTTTGGGCACGATCGCCTCTATTGCCACCTGCTATCCAAACCGCTGAAAAATTTTTGAGCAAAAAATCATGCTGAAGGTTGTGGTCAAGACTACATAATTGAACGACTCGGTTTGGTAGCATTCCAAACTGAGGATTCTTTTTTATGGTGTGAGGATTAATGGCTAATCATACTCGGTTGTTTCGCTCGGCGTTTCTGAGCGTGCCCTTCAGTTTGGCGACTGCATTGTTGACGGCTGGTGTCCTGAATGCTACCTTCTCCACTCGGTCGGTGGCGGGAGAGGCGATCGCCAGTGTGCCCGTCGCGATGGAAAGTATTGCGGGTGTGAGCGAACTGCAACAAGACGCGGTTGCCGCTCAAGGCATGGATCAGGTGACATCGGTTTCCCAATTTACCGATGTCAAACCCACCGATTGGGCGTTTCAGGCATTGCAATCGCTGGTAGAACGCTACGGTTGTATCGTGGGCTATCCCGACAAAACCTATCGCGGGAATCGGGCGCTGAGTCGGTGGGAATTTGCCGCTGGTCTGAATGCCTGTCTCGACAAAATTCAAGAACTGATTGCGGCGGCGACAGCAGATTTTGTTAAAAAAGAAGACCTGGAAGTCGTCAAACGGCTGCAGGAAGAGTTTGCGGCGGAATTGGCTTCCCTGCGCGGTCGGGTCGAAGCTTTGGAAGTGAAAACTGCCACGCTGGAAAAACAGCAGTTCTCAACCACAACCAAACTCAGTGGTTTGACCTGGTTTAACCTGACGGGTGCGACTACCGGGGGTAGAAATATCCGGTTTGAAGCCTTGCCCGCTGCTGGCGGTAGGACACCCCCTGCTACGCCAGAAGGTCGGTTTGCGGGACGGTTAGCGAATGGGGCTCCGTCTGTGCTCCAAACGGATGAAGCTCAACCCACGTTCAGTTTTCTCACCTGGTTAACCTTCAATACGTCGTTCACGGGGCGCGATCAACTGGTGACTCAGCTAGCTGCCGGGAATGGTATTTCTCCGGCTAACCAATTCGCTTCGGCTGGCTTCTTCAACTCGTTTGGGGTGCCCTTCACCGATCAAACAGGGGGCACAGTCAGCGGTCGCAGCGATGTGGTGATTCACGATTTGTTCTATAGCTTCCCCGTGGGCGAGAAGGTGACTGTCACCGTGGGGCCACGGGTGAACTGGTATCGTCACTTTGACTTCAACCGGTACACCTTCTTCCTCACCGGGGCGAGCAGCTTTGACTCTATTGGGAGCACGCAAACGAATGCGATCGACCGGGGGTCGGGTGCGGTTGTGGAGTTCAACATCAGCCCGCAATGGCGCTTTGCGGTAGCGTACTTAGGTGAGAATACCGAGTTTTTACCGAGTGGGATTCCTGGGTTTAATACCTCTAGCAATCCCAACTTTGGGGTATTTGGTGGGACGAATACCACCACGGCAGAATTAACCTTCTCCCCCAGTCGCGCCTTTAACCTCCGCCTGTTGTATACCTACTCCCGGTTACAAGCCGTCTTTGGCCAAGTTGGGGGCGCAGTGGGTGAACCGATTCCCTATGGCTTCATTGATGGGGGCGCGTTTGGCCCGCCGTTGAAATCTGCCACTGCCAATACGTTCTCAGCCAACTTTGATTGGGCGATTACGAATACGATTGGGATCTTTGGCCGCTACAACTATGCGGAAACGAGACTGCAACCCGTGAATGGTAAAATCACGACTCAATCGTTCCAGGTTGGGGTAGGGTTATCGGATCTGTTCAAGAAAGGGGCGTTAGGGGTCATCACCTACATGATGCCGATGGACATTACCAGTGGCAGACGATTCTTTGCTGCGGGTGGCGGTGATGGGGGCACGGCTTACGCGCTGGAAGCCTCTTACTCCTATCCGGTCACTGACAACATTGCGTTGGTGCCAGCGTTCTACACGATCTTCAATGCCAACAACTTCGACAGCAACCCGAACATTTACGTGTTCAACTTGCGGACGCAGTTTAGCTTCTAAGCGGTTCAGCCGCGATCGCCCTTGATCGGCTAGGTCGGGGGCGATCGCGCAGCTCCTCACATCGCTCTCTATGCCCTTCCTGTGCAATCACAGGGAGGTTTTTAATGCGCTTAGAACAAGTTGAAAGCTCGACGGCGATTTAAATCTCGACGGTAAAAATTGTGCCGCGTGGGACGTTATCGGTGACATCAATCTGCCCCCCGTGAGCCTCGGCTACCAGTTTGCAGAAGGTCAGCCCTAACCCAATTTGAGAAACTTGATTGATCACTTCGCCAATCTCATACTTATTGAAAATGTAGGGCCGCAACTCCGCGCGAATTCCTGATCCTTGATCGGCAACTTGAATTTGGGCTTGCGGCTGGAGGTTGGCATCACCGCTGGAGACTGCCAGCGATGCCACCCGGAGAGTGACCGTGGTGGCGCTTGGCGAGAATTTGATGGCATTGGAGAGGAGATTGTCGATGAGCCGATGCAGCAAATTGACATCCGCCTTGATCCAGAGCGCAGTGGTGGGCAGTTGCAGATCCAGGGTGATCCGTTTGGCCTCGGCTAGTTCTTGAAACTCAGTACTGACAGTCGTTACCAGTGAGTTTAAATCGAGTTCAATGGGGTGCAGAATTAAACTGCCAGCTTCC
>JAIXVO010000345.1 GCA_027482985.1 Cyanobacteriota bacterium | reverse complement strand
TTGCATACTCAGTCTTATGGAGGTGGATCGCTATGTCGAGCTAACAGCTTTAGACATCCCCTTTGTGATTGGAATACACCTAACGTCTCAAGACAAGGAGACCTCGATGACTTTCACCACAGGATCGACCTCAAATCGGTTTGCGAATCCTTATCTCAATACTGTTGAGAATTCTAACGTTGTGGCTACGGTCACGTCTCAAGTTAAGCAGTTACGCACTGATGACCAATTGGCGCTGCTTTGGTACGTTTACACCGAAATGGGCGACACCATTACCCCCGCTGCACCGGGTGCTGCTCGTTTACAGTTGGCTGAAGGTTTACTGATTCAAGTCAAAGCCATGTCCTTTAATGATCAGCTTACCTTCATGCGGAATTTGGTTAATCAGGTCACCACCCCCGATACGAGAGCTTACGGAGTCCTGACAGCCAATACCAAATTAGCGTTCTGGTATCAATTGGCTGAGTGGATGAGAGCCGGAATTGTCGTGCCGATGCCGTTCGACTACCGTGCAGATCAAGCTGTGTATGGTGCTTTGGGGGCTCTCAAGCAACTCGACATGGGGCAACAAATCACGGTTCTACGCAATATTGTGGTGAATATGGGCGTTGATCCCCTGTTCATCTAGTCGCAACAGAGTTTTACAGTCGTTAATCGGTTGAATCTCCCATTCAGGATCTATCCAGGGAAGCAGGTATCACGCTTGCTTCCCTGTTACTTTGAGAAATCCCATTCTCTTTTTCACCGCCGCCATGTCAGCTTTCATTCCTTCATCGGTTATTGAAGACAATGCGATCGCGATCGCGGGGATCGATGCACCTGCGGTCTTGCAGTACTTCGCGGCTTTGAATGCGGGTGAATTTGAGCAGGTGAGTCAACTCTTTGCCGTCGATGGGGCGCTGCAACCGCCGTTTGATGAGCTGATGATTGGGCGGGACACGATCGCGGCTTACCTGGAAAAAGAGGCAAAAGGCTTTGTTTTACAGCCGCAAGTTGGCAATGTGCAGTCGTTAGACAATGGCTGCACCGAATTTGAGATTGGCGGCAAGGTGCATACCCCCTGGTTTTCTGTAAATGTGAGTTGGTTGTTTATCCTCAGCCCCGCGTCAGAGATTTTTCTGGTCAAAGTCAAACTTCTGGCTTCGCTGCAAGAATTGCTGCCGCTGCGAGATGTCGTTAGTCAAAAACCTAAAGCTGTCGAATAACAGCTTCAAGTTAATTCATTAACCGAGTCACACCACGTAAGCCAGGAATTTTAAGCCGCAACGGAGGTAACCCAGGAGCGCATCAATAACCGTCGCCCTAATTCCATGTCTTGTGGCGCACATTGCCAATCAGGGTGGCTGGTTCTCAGCAAACTTTCCAGGCTTTCTTGATCAAACAGATGCCACACCGGAGCGCCGGCAATTTCAGTGGCGATCGCGTAGCAATTTTGGCTAATACAAACGATGGTGCAATGACTCGCTGCTCGGTGAATTGCCATCTCCTCACCGGGTTGTAAGGCGCGGAACCGCAACACCTCGGCTTTAAATTCTGCCGCTGAAGCCACTGCCAAACCGGGGATCACCACCGTCATTGCCATTTCCCCATTCACTCGCAACCAATAATGGCGACTGGGATCAACCCCTTCTAGCCAGAGTAACTCATCATCTAAACGATACCGGGGAGCAAGCGGGAACAGTGACATCATAGTGTCTGAGTAGAATAGACGGCAGTAGAGTCTGAAGATTCAGGCATCAGCTCAAATTTAGACATAAGTATTCAATATTGCTGGGTAAAGCACAACTAAACTTAGTAAAACTTCTCGTTTACAGTTATTTTTCTCATCAATCTGTTACATCTCTTAACGAATGAAGCTCACCACCCGCGGTCATTACAGCGTTAAAGCGCTCCTGGATTTGAGTCTGCAACCCAAACGCAGAGCGGCTTCAGTCAAGGCGATCGCGCACCGTCAGGAACTCCCTGCGCCCTATTTGGAGAAGTTACTAATTGAAATGCGACGGGCAGGTCTGGTCGAATCGATTCGCGGAGCGCAGGGGGGCTATCGACTCGCCCGTCCGCCTGCCGAAATTTCTCTAGGGCAAATTTTGGAAGCAGTGGGTGAGGCGATCGATCCCCTGCCGCGTCATACAGCAGACGACTCGCAGGCGGAAGATTGGGTAACGTTCACCATTTGGAATCGCCTGCATCAAAAATTAAAAGATGCCCTCTACAGCATTTCACTCGAAGACCTCTACTTCGATGCTCGCAGTTGGCAAGCTGCTCAGGGACAAGCCTCCAGCTTTGTGGTTTAACTGATATTGAGAATATATCGAGGATAAGGAGAGCGGTGAACGCAAGCTAACAACAACTTTTGTTGGTAACGAAAACCGTGATTCTGCGGTTATTTCCTCAGCTCATCTGGGATTACTTTGATAAGCACGGATTGGCGGCAATAGGGTTCAGGCTGACCTCGCCATTTGGCTGCTTGGAATCTGATTTGGGGCACACTTTCCGGGAGGGGTACAGTTTTGCCGCTCGTTATCGTCAGTAGATTGAGAGTTGTCGTTACTCAACGTTATTCAGACACGTGAAACCCAAGGTATGGTTAATTCAAATTTCCTGGCTGACTCATCTCCCGATCCTGTAGTCGCCGAAAACGCATCCGACCTAGAGCAACGTCTGGGTTTATACCAGGTGTTCCTGAAACTATACGAGCACCATCGGGAGTTGCTCAACGAGATTCTAGATTTAGAAAATACCGATCGCGCTCAAATTAAAGGCGTTTGGCAGTACATTCTAGCTGGTGAAGATGCTGATCAGGGTTACCTCGTGACCAATCTCCTTGGACATACCCAAAAGTTATTTCAGCCCCAACACTGCTGGGTGATTGGGCGCGATCGCAAAATTGGGTTACCGGTGCCCGATAAACGCCTGTCTCGCCGTCATGCCATGATTCGCTACGTGCCGCAACGAGGATTTTTCCTGAGTGATCTGGAAAGTACAAATGGCACCTTCTTAAACGGGGAAGCAGTGCGGTATCCCACCTTATTGAAAGAGGGCGATCGCATTCGGTTAGGCAGTTTATCCTTCATCTTCTTTCTCCACACTGGTGTACAGCGGTTAGCTGTAGTGCCCTCCGAGTTGTTAGAAAATGGCGATGTCGAGGCGATCGAGAAGAATACGCAAAGCCCTGTTCACTCGATTGAGGCAGATCTCCTACCTGCCGCTGAGAACGGAGAGGATCTCTCGACTAGCGAGAAAGACACATCGCTATTTCCGCAACCTTCAGTAGAATCCCTGCCCATCATCGAAAGCAACCCACCTGATTTGAGTACCGCGCAAAAGTCGGATATTCTTGATCGCTTCTTAAATCGTTAACCAGTCCAGACCTAACGCTTTGAACGGCTGCGGAACAGAGGCAAGCGTCAGCAGTTATCAGACTAACGCTTGACCACGGTTCCTACAGCCGTTCTGGAGTTTATTCTTCCTCTTCGGCGTAATCCTCATCGTCATCCTCATCCGCGTCGGTATGGCCGACCGAATTAGCGGAGACAACAGCGCCCATCTCTAACTTTTGGCGCACTTCCCCATCAACTTTTTGGCCTAACTCTGGGCGTTCTTCGAGATATTTGATCGCGTTATCTCGTCCCTGAGCAATATTGTCCCCGTTGTAGCTGTACCAGGCACCTTTGCGGACAATCACTCCCGTTTCTTCCGCCAGATCCACCAGGCATCCCAAGGTAGAAATCCCCTTGCCAAAAATGATGTCAAATTCAGCAATCCGGAACGGCGGCGCAACTTTGTTTTTAGCGACCTTCACCTTGGCGCGATTGCCATATTCCTCGGTGCCTTTTTTCAAGGTTTGAATCCGCCGAATGTCCAGCCGCACCGACGCATAGAACTTGAGTGCCTGCCCGCCAGTCGTGGTTTCCGGGTTGCCATAGGTGACACCAATCTTCTGGCGCAATTGGTTCAGGAAGATCACCGTACAACCGGATTTACCCATGTTGCCCGCGATCTTGCGTAACGCCTGACTCATCAACCGCGCTTGCAAGCCGACATGGGCATCCCCCATTTCTCCTTCAATTTCGGCGCGGGGGACAAGAGCCGCCACCGAGTCCACCACAATAATATCGACGGCGTTCGATCGCACCAGTTGATCCACAATTTCCAACCCCGCTTCGCCTGTATCGGGTTGCGAGACGAGTAAGTTATCAATATCTACGCCCAAAGCCCCGGCATAGTTAGGGTCGAGGGCGTGTTCCGCATCGACAAAGGCCGCGATCCCGCCTGCTCTCTGGACTTCGGCGACCGCATGCAGCGCTAAAGTGGTTTTCCCGGAGCTTTCTGGGCCATAGATTTCAATCACGCGACCTTTGGGCAACCCGCCCCCCAGTGCCAAATCCAGGGTGAGGGCACCCGTGGGGATAGTTTCGACCTTCATCCGGGTGGCATCCCCCAGCCGCATAATGCTCCCCTTGCCAAAGTTACGCTCGATTTGCGTGACGACCAGGTTTAGAGCCTTTTTCTTTTCGCTAGAATTGTCGGTTGCAGAAGAATTGGAGTTCGAAGAAGATTTAGCCATCAGCGCCTCAACGCAAACATTTGGATAGAAAAGTTATGGAGCAAATTCAGCCATGAGCCAGCAGTCGTTAGACGAATTCTAGTGCATGGGGTCACGATCGCAAGGGAAGTTTGGCCGGAACCGAAGACATCTTTGAGAGATTGCAGTGTGGCTCACAGTCAAATCCGGAGTAGCGTCGTTAATGTAGAAACAGCTGCGATCGCCAGCAACGATTCTTTGCATTCAGATTCATCAGTCTGGAGAGATTCAAGGGCAAAAGGCGATCGCCCATTTTTGTTAATTGTGCAGAGTTGCGTGATGACCTCCTTTCTTCCCGATCTGTTGGCACCCGAAACAGCGCTATCCGTGGCTGGACTGACCGCCTACATTCAATTGCTCCTAGAACAAGATGACCATTTGCGGCAGATTTGGGTGACTGGCGAAGTTTCCAGCGCCACCCGCTACCGCAGCGGTCTGTTTTTTACCTTGCAAGACCCGGATGAAAAGGCCGCCATTAGCTGCGTGGTGTGGAATAGCCAGATTGACCGACTGGCTACATTACCCGCTCAGGGAGAGCAACTGATCATCCTGGGACGCATCCATCTCCATCCTCAACGGGGGCAATACCAGTTGATTGTGTGGCAGGTTTTACCCGCCGGAGAAGGGCTCCGCGCCCTGCGTTATCGGCAACTCCGCCATCGGTTGGAAGCCGAAGGACTGTTTGATCCGCTGCGGAAACGACCGTTGCCCAGTCATCCCAACACCGTTGCGGTGGTCACCTCACCCCAAGCCGCTGCCTGGGGCGACATTCAACGTACCTTGCGGCGACGCTATCCCGGCTTGCAAGTGTTATTCTCGCCAGCCCTCGTGCAAGGAGACCAGGCTCCTGGTTCCATCGTCAAAGCCATTCAGCGCATCTTGCGAGATGGCAGAGCAGATGTACTAATTCTATCACGGGGCGGCGGCGCTGTGGAAGATATGGCCTGCTTTAATGACGAGCGTGTGGTACGGGCGATCGCCGAATGTCCGATCCCCGTGATTGCTGGGATTGGTCACCAGCGGGATGAATCGCTCGCTGATTTAGCTGCTGATGTGTGTGCCCATACGCCCACAGCCGCCGCCGAACAAGCGGTGCCGAATCTGGCGGATCTCTATACTGAGCATCGGGAACGGATGTTGGCGCTGCATGAGGCCATGCAATATCGGCTGGAAGTGACCCGCGATCGCTTTCAGCGGTTGCAAACGCGCTTGATTCAACTCAAGTTAGATCAGCGGTTACAGCATGAAGTCCAGCTGTTGCAATGGCAACGACAACAACTCTTGCAGCGTAGCGGCAGTCAACTGCAACAGGCATCGCAACATTGTCAACTGCTCCAACAAAAATTAGCCAGCCTGGATCCAGAAGCAGTGTTAAAACGGGGATATGCGGTGGTGCGCCAGGAGAATGGCACGATCGCCCGTGTTGCCAGTGAAATTGCTCCTGGGGATCAGCTAACAGTGCAATTAGGGCAAGGCCAGTTAAACGTAACAGTCGTGGATGTATGCAATGGATCGTGACGCAATGACAATGGCGGATGTCGATGGCTCCTCGCCGCTCGCCGCTCAACCCGATTGGAGCTACGAAGCGACCGTGAAGCAAATCGAAACCGCGATCGCCCGGATTGAATCGGGGCAATTAGAACTGGCAGAAGTATTTGATGAATTTGCCGCCGCCGTTGATCGCTTGCGTCAATGCGAAACTTTTCTCGCTGAACGGCAACAACAAATGGATCTGTTGATTGAGACGTTGAGTGATGAGCCGGAGTTTTGAGGGCAAGCGTCAGGAGTCATACCGTGGGGTGAGCATCTTGCCCGCCCCCGACAAGAAGCCCACACTCCGCCTGGTAACTCATCCCGCCGCAGTTCACTAGAGAGCCCAAACGTAGGCAAGCAACTGCGGCAGACCTTGGTAGCCCCCTTTAGGAAATGGCGATCGCTGCCGCCGTTGGCGTACTCCAGGCTACATTGCTGCCGTTCCAGGTGCTGCTAGTATCTGTGCTACTTCATGCCAGCAACCTGGCGATCTCGCCTTTACTCGTCCTGTTGGGGTAACTGCATGGCGGCACAGGAAAACTCTCATGACCAGTAATTATTCGCAGCCTTTCGCGGTCTTTGTTAAAAAAACTCTATCAAAATCTGCAATTTCCAACAGGACTGGGTAGCGTAAGCAGAGATATCGGATGGAGCAGTTTCTTGCTTCTTCCAGCGTTGATCCCGCAATTGGGCAACCAGGGCTTTTACTTCAATTCGAGGAAAGCTTGACCGTACCTTCAATCCGTCTGAAATTCTTCAGCAAATTTTGAGAGATTCCTATGGTAGCAACCCCTCCCAAACTCACCACTGATATCGCCTCTATTAGTACTTTTGGCCCCGCGCGATCGACCGTTCAAGGCACTCCCCTCAGTCCTGAAGAGTTGCGGAAGCTGCATGCTTACTGGCGAGCCGCAAACTATCTCGCAGTCGGCATGATTTATCTGCGGAGTAACCCCCTGCTCAAAGAACCGCTCCAGCCCGATCACATCAAGCAGCGGCTTTTAGGGCATTGGGGTTCCAGTCCCGGTATCAGTTTTCTCTACACCCACATGAACCGGGTGATCAAAAAATTTGACCAGGAGATGTTGTTTGTCGTCGGTGCCGGACATGGTGCCCCTGGCTTCTTAGGTCCTTGCTATCTGGAAGGCTCCTATTCTGAGGTTTATCCCGATAAATGCGAAGACGAAGAAGGGATGCTGAAATTCTTCAAGCAGTTCTCCTTCCCGGGTGGTGTGGGTAGCCATTGCACCCCCGAAACCCCCGGATCCATCCATGAAGGGGGCGAACTGGGCTATAGTCTGTCCCACGCCTATGGTGCCGCCTTCGATAACCCGAACTTGATTGTGGTGGCGATGCCGGGGGATGGCGAGTCGGAAACGGGACCCTTAGCGACTTCCTGGCACTCCAACAAGTTCATCAATCCGATTCGGGATGGAGCCGTGTTGCCCGTTCTGCACCTAAATGGCTACAAAATTAACAACCCCACAATTCTGGCGCGGGTGAGTCACGATGAACTGAAAGCGTTATTTGAAGGCTATGGCTACACGCCCTTTTTCGTCGAAGGCTCTGATCCCGAATCAATGC
>JAIXVO010000175.1 GCA_027482985.1 Cyanobacteriota bacterium | reverse complement strand
GGGTCTCGTTTTCCTGTGCATCTTGTATAGCGAGTCGCTGTACGGACGCTTCAAGATCTTCAAAGACCCCCCTGCGATCGCCCCTCCGACGGCTCCTCCCACAACGGCGGTGCCCGTTTAGTAACTGAGTGCCAGGGTGCCTGAAGCCCTGGCTTTTCTTGATGCAGAACGTTTAGAGGATCTACACATGGCGGCAGAAACATTGGGTTGGTGGGGCGTGCCTTTAGGCATTTTGGCTGGGACGCTGCGGGGGAGCGCACCCTTCTTATTTGTCAGTTTGGGCGAATGTTTGACTGAAAAAAGCGGCAAGATCAACCTGGGATTAGAAGGCACCTTGTTAATGGGAGCCATGAGTGCCTACGGCATTTCCTACCTCAGTTCGACCCAATGGGGCATTTCCCCTGCGATCGCACCCTGGTTGGGGGTCTTAGTGGCCGGATTGGCTGGCATGGTGCTGGGGTTTATTCATGCCTGGTTATCGCAGCAGCCGAAAGTGAATGATATTGCAGTCGGGATTGCCATGATTATTTTTGGCAGTGGGCTGGCCTTTTACCTGGGTAAACCGTTTATTCAGCCCCAGGCACCCCGGCTCCCGACGATCGACCTGGGCAACTTGATCAGCAGTTCTCCAGCCATTCAGTCGGCGCTCAAAATCAGTCCTTTGTTCATTTTGGGCGTGCTCCTGGCCCCTTTAATGAGCTGGTTCTTCAAATCCACCCGCCCCGGATTGTTCATTCGAGCGGTTGGCGATAGCCCCGATGCGGCTCTGGCGATGGGGGTTTCGATCAACAAAGTGAGAATGCTCTGTATCATTGCTGGTAGTTTTCTGGCTGGCATTGGGGGCGCTTATCTGTCTTTGGTATTTCCCGGGAGCTGGTCGGAGCGGATCTCCAGCGGTCAGGGGTTGATGGCAGTGGCGCTGGTGATTTTCGCCCGCTGGAATCCGATTCAATGTTTGTGGGCCTCTTTATTCTTTGGTGGGGCTCAATCCATCGGACCCGCGTTGCAGGCTGTGGGCATCGAGCAAGGCTACTACATCTTCAATGCCGCGCCCTATATTCTCACCCTGCTCATTATGGTAATTACCTGTTCGCCCAAGAAAACCCTTTCGGGCGCACCCGGTGCGCTCGGCACTATTAGTGGCTAAATTTTAAGTGAGGCTGGGGCGATCGCCTCTGCCTCTCCGGTTTCTGTTCCCTGTTTGGTTGACTCGGCTTATATTTCCCCCGTTCTCTTCAGGAGGCTCCATGACGGACATTGCGAATCAGACCGAAGCCAATGTTCTGCCCAACGCGCATACGTCTGCAACCCCCCCCGATCTGCAAGTGGTCAATATGGCCAAGCATTTTGGCAGCTTGATCGCGTTGGACAATGTTTCACTGCATCTTAAACCCGGTACCTTTCATGCCCTCCTGGGAGAAAATGGTGCCGGAAAAAGCACCCTCGTGAAGTGCATCATGGGCTTTTATCGAGCCGATCACGGGGATGTGTTGATCAATCAACAGGCGCGCACCATCGATAGTCCGCGTGATGCCCATCAATATGGGATCGGCATGGTGTATCAGCATTTCACTTCAGTTCCAGCGATGACGGTGGCCGAGAATTTGGTACTGTCTCGCTTTGAAAGTCCCAACCTGATCAAGTGGAAAGAAGAGCTAGAAGCATTAAACGCTTTTATGGCCGATGCTCCCTTTAAAGTCCCGGTGGAAGCTTTAGTAGGACAACTGGCAGCAGGAGAAAAACAAAAGCTGGAAATTCTCAAGCAGTTGTATTTGCAAAGTCGCATTTTGATCCTGGATGAACCCACTTCAGTGCTGACTCCTGGGGAAGCAGATGAAGTGTTGGGATTGATTCGGGAACAGGTGACGGATGGCAAGCTGAGTGTGTTGCTCATTAGCCACAAGTTTCGGGAAGTCACGTCTTTTTGTGATGAAATCACGGTGTTGCGGAAAGGCAAATATGCTGGAACGGGCGCTGTGAAGGATTTAAGTGTGGCGCAAATGGCCGAGATGATGATGGGTGAAAAGCGAGAACCCCAACCCGTGGAGAAAACGCCTCGCACCGAAGCCGTTCCCATTTTGCAAGTTGAGCATCTGCAAGCTAATAAGGATAATGGTGTTCCCGCCTTACATGGCTTGAATCTCACGGTCAATAAGGGGGAGATTGTCGGGATTGCGGGCATTTCTGGCAATGGGCAGCGGGAGTTAGTGGAAGTGCTAGCCGGACAACGCCCAGCCACGGGCGGGCAAATCCTGGTGAATGGCACGCCCTACACGGCAACTCGGAAGGAAATTAACCAGCATTGTGTGTTTGTGTTGCCGGAGGAACCGCTGAAGAATGCCTGTGTGGCGCACATGAGTGTAGCGGATAACTTGGCGCTGCGGACGTTCGATCGCCCCCCCCAAGCCAAAAGCTTCATGCTCAGCTTCAAAGCGATTCGGGCGGCGGCAGCTAACTTGATTGGCACGTTCAAAATTAAAACGCCTTCACCCGAAACGCCAGTGGGTAACCTGTCGGGGGGCAATGTGCAACGCACCGTGTTAGCCCGCGAGCTTTCATCCAATCACATTAACTTGCTGATTGCTGCGAATCCTTGCTTTGGGCTAGATTTTGCCATGGTGGATTACATTCACTGTCAGATCTTGAATGCTCGCAATCAAGGGGTTGCGGTATTGCTGGTGAGTGAAGACCTGGATGAACTGCTGAAGCTTTCCGATCGCCTGTTGGTGATCAGTGGAGGACATTTCACGTATGAAAGCGAGATTGAAACGGCAGACTTCAGTGCCATTGGTCATGCTATGTGCCATAGCGTGCATTAGGACGGTGCCAGTGGGATCGTAATGGTGACGGTCGTGAGTTGGTCGGGGATGCTGGTGATCGAGAGGCTACCATCTCGCAGTTGGAGCAAGCGATGGGCGATCGCCACTCCCAGACCAATGCCCTGCTGTTCGTAAATATCCCGGTTGAATTGCATATACCCCCCCAAGGTGGTAATTTGTTCCGGGGTCATGCCGCGCCCTTGATTGCTGATGCTGATTTGGAACGTGGTGGCGACGACGTGGCTAGTCACCTGCACGCTGGTTTGAGCCGGGGAGAACTTAAAGGCGTTAGTGAGCAACTCGGTCAGCACTTTCTCTAGATCAAACAGGGGAAATGCGATCGCGGCATTCTCCAGATTCAGCTGTAAATCGTTTGACCGCTGGGCTCGATTGGCAATGTGAGTTCCCACTTCGGTAATCGTGCTAGCAGGTTCGAACGTTAATTCCTCGCTCAACTGACTTTTGTAATCGGGATCGCGAATCGCAATTTCCAATTTGCAGTAAATTAAATAGTTTTGAACCAGACCGTATAAGCGTTGCGCTGCGGTTTGAATCGTCTCCGTAATGGGCAAGAGTTCCGCTGCTTGCTCCGAGTCTGCGAGCAATAACCGTAATAATTCAACGGAGGTAAAAATGCCACTTAAAGGGGTGCGAAATTCATGCGGTAGGGCGATCGCAATACTGCTGCGAAGTTTGTCCAGTTCGACCTGCGTTTGGGCTTGAACGGCTTGCTGCTTCCCTAATCGACTTTGCAACGCGGCTAATAACTCCTGGGTGCTACAGGGTTTCGCCAGATAGTCGTCTGCGCCTAAATCCATCCCCTGCCGTTGATTGGAGTGATCAGCCCAAGCCGTCAGAAACACGAAGGGAATAGTTTGCACGGTGGGGTTTTGGCGTAGTGTTCTCAGAACGGTGTAACCATCCATCTCTGGCATTTGCACATCGCATAAGATTAAATCAGGTTGCTGTTGCGTTGCTAGTTCCAAACCAATTCTGCCGTTATTGGCAGTGAGAGTCTGAAATCCGTGCAGTTCTAACACATCTTGCAAAGAGTCTCTCACCAAGGAATCATCATCAATAATCAGGATGGTTTTCATGCAGCAGTTCGGCAATCTCTTAGCTAATTTACGCTAAAGCAGGCCACTTGGGTATGTTTCTCTATTCTAGCTCAAGCAAAAATGTTCAATCGGTGGATAGGTGTGGTTTTCATATTAATTCTGATGCTGAATTTTTCGATTTATATTAACTTTCTCCTTGGAGATTGGATCTGATGGTTACACTGATGGATGGCACTTGGTATGAAAACGATATTAAATACGGTGTCATGCGATCGCTGCAAGGAGTCAGCCATAGTGGATGGATGCAATTACAGACCGATGCTCATGCCGGACGACGTGCCAGCGCTGGTGACCGCGATGGATGATCTCGTGCTGATTCGGGATGCGGCTGGGTGTTGCCATCAAGTCTTAACGCCACACTCCAGCCTGCTTTATCGCCCTGCTGCTAGCCTGGTGGGACACACCTTGCATGAGAGTCTACCGCTGCCCGTAGCCGATCGCCTGCTGCAAGGCATTCGAACGGCTCTCCGTCAACGTCAGCCAGTGAAATGCGAATATGCCCTGACGATTGGCGATCGCGAAGTCTGGTTGGATGCCTGCCTCTCGCCCATGAGTGAAACACTGGTGATGACTGTGGTGCGCGATGTGACCGATCACAAGCAGTTAGAAGTCCAGTTAACGCAATCTCAGACCCAGTTGCAGGGGCTTCTCGATCGGGTCAGTGCGGCTATTGGCAGTTTTGATGTGGACCCGGTGACGTTGCAGTTGCAGTACCACTCTTACTCGGCTGGCTGTGAACAGATTTATGGCTGGCCGGCGATCGTGCTCCTGCGGGATGCCAATCTCTGGCGATCGCGGGTGCACCCTGACGATTGGCAGCAAGTGGTGTTGCCCGCTTTGGCTCAACTCATGACCGCGACCGAGGCGCAGATTGAATATCGGTTTCGGCACAAGGATCAAACCTGGCGCTGGATTAGTGAGACTGCGACCGCCACCTGGGACGAGCACCGGCAGAGGTGGTCAGTGATCACTGTGGCGCAAGATATCAGCGATCGCAAAGTTGCAGAACACCAACTGCAAACCTTAAATACTGAACTGAACCAACGCGTCGCGGCTCGGACGCAAGCCTTACAGCATCAGGAAGACCAATTCCGCTGCCTGTTTGATGCGTCACCCTTGCCGCTTAGTCTGGCAGATATTCCCACCCGCCGGCTAATTCACGCCAATGTTGCCTATCAAGATTGGCTCGGCTATGACCCCACCGAACTCTACTCCCAGACATTTCTGGATATTACGCATCCTGACGATGTGGAACTGGATCGGCGCTTTAGTGCCGCGATGGAAAGTGGGCAGGTTCAGGAACTCCAGTTCAGTAAACGGTTCGTGAAGCGATCGGGGGCAGTCGTGTGGGCGGATGTGCATGTGGTGCTGATTCGAGATCAAACAGGACAGCCCCGCTATAGTCTGTGTGTGTCGCAGGATATGACTGCTGCGCGGCAATTGCTGGCGGCGCGAGACCAGGCAGAAGCGGCACTCCGCCAACAGGCAGAACGCGATCAATTGCTGCGACTGTTGACCCAACAGATTCACCAATCGTTGGAGTTAGATGAAATCTTGGCGATCGCGGTCACGGAAGTGCGACAGACCTTGAATGCCGATCGCGCCCTGATCTTTCACCTGCGCCCTGATGGTTCCGGGGTGGTGTTGAAAGAGGTGGTGATCCCTGGCTACCCGCAAACTCAAGCCGATAGTTGGAGCGAGATCAACATTTCTCCCCAATGTTATGGCTACTTTTTTGAGGGCGTGCCGCGGATTGTGCAGAATTTGACCACTGATCCCTGCTCTTTGCGACCCGCAGCCTATCTGCAAAGTTTGGGGGTGAAAAGCAAATTAGTGGCACCGATTATTCACATTCCCGAACAAGGAGACAGTAGCCTGTGGGGAGTGTTAATCGTGCATGATTGTACAACCTCTCGGCAATGGCAACTCGATGAGGCTGATCTCTTACAACAGATGGCGAATCAACTGGCGATCGCGATTCAGCAAGCGACACTGTATCAGCAGGTTCAGCGGGATCTCGCAGAGCGGCAGCAAGCGGAAGCGCATCTACGTGTGCTCGTCCAGGAAAAAGATGTGTTGCTGAAAGAGGTGCATCATCGCGTTAAAAATAACTTGCAAATTATTTCCAGCCTACTCCGAATGCAGTCGCGTTTAGTGGATGAATCAGTCAGTGAATTGTTTCAAGAAGCACAAAATCGAGTCCATGCGATCGCTGTCATTCATGAACACCTTTATCAATCGGTGGACTTATCGAAAATTAACTTTGATGATTATGTCAAAATTTTAGTCAACAATTTACTCCGTTCTTATGGTGTAAATCCGAAATCGATTCAACTACACTTTGCGATGCAACCGCTGGATCTCAGCCTGAATACGGCGATCCCCTGTGGTTTAATCATTAATGAGTTAGTCTCTAATTCTTTGAAGTATGCTTTTCCGATTACTCGGCAAGGAGAAATTAAAATTTCCCTATTGTCTCAACCTGACAAACTAGAGTCAAGTAAGAATAAAGCCATTCTGACGATCCAAGATAATGGGGTTGGCCTGCCGCCCACTATGAATTGGCAAGCGTCTCGCTCGTTGGGGTTGCGGATTGTGCGGATGCTGGTTGAGCAATTGGGGGGGACTTTGACCCTCGATCGCGATCGCGGTACCGCCTTCCAGATCATGTTCCCGCTCACTGTGCCGCTGGCTTAGACTTTGGTTGTGCCGTCGAACTGGCAGCTATCCTTGCCACCCCTGCTCTGGGTGGTGCCCTGATCCTGGGAATTATCCCTAGAAGTGGCTCGGAACCTAATTTCACCTCTGTTGCCGGAAAAAAATCTGCGATGGCTTCCACTCATATTTTGATTGTTGAAGATGAAAAGCTGGTCGCCGCTGATCTGCGCGAAACGCTGGAACTACTGGGCTATGGAGTGCCCTATACGACCACCACAGCCGAGGACGCGATCGCACAGTTAGCGATCCTCAAGGTAGATCTAGTGATCATGGACATTCGCCTGGCTGGGGCGATGGATGGGATTGCTGCATCCCAACTGATTCAATCCCAGTACCGCATACCCGTGATCTATCTGACGGCCAATGCCGATGGCGCGACGCTGGAACGGGTGAAGGCTAGCCAACCGTTTGGCTACATTCTCAAACCTTTCCGCGAAAAAACGCTCGTGACGACGATCGAAATTGC
>JAIXVO010000355.1 GCA_027482985.1 Cyanobacteriota bacterium | reverse complement strand
GATATTAGCGATCGCAAAGCGTTTGAGCGATCGTTACAACGGTATGAACGGATCGTTTCAGCGACCGCCGATGCGATGGCTCTGATCGATCGCGACTATCGCTACCAACTGGTGAATCAGACCTATCTCACTTGGCATCAAAAATCCTATAGCGAGATTGTGGGGCATTCAGTGCAGGAGTTATTAGGCACCGCCACCTTTACCCAGGTCGTGCAGCCTCAACTTGATCGCTGTCTGGCGGGTGAAACGGTGCAATACAGTGAATGGTTCGACTTTCCTAGCCTGGGGCGACAATTCGCGAATGTCACCTACTCGCCTTACCTGGAAGCCGACCAGACTATTTCCGGCGTGGTGGTGAGTGTCCGCAACATTACCGCGATCAAAGCCGCCGAACAACAACTGCAAGCCGAAGCCGATTTGCGTCGCGCGATTGAAGCGGCGATCGTCGAAGGCATTGCCGTGGCTGACATGAATGGCTGCCAGATTTACGTCAATCCTGCCTTTTGCAAAATGTTGGGCTGGAGCGAAGCCGAATTGCTGGGCGGCACCCCCCCTTACCGCTATTGGCCACCGGAAGAAATCGAGAACATTACCCAAGCGTTTGCCGCGTGTTTGCACGGCGATCGCCCAGCAGCGGGACTGGAACTCCGCTTCATGCGCCAGAATGGGGAGCGGTTTGATGTTCTGATTTTGGATGCGCCCCTGCGCGATGCCAACGGTCAAATCACCGCCTGGCTGGCTTCCGTCTATGACATCACGGAACGCAAACAAGCCCAACGCAAGCTCCAACAGGCGATTCAAGAAGTGAATACGCATTTCCAGGAATCACCGCTGGCAATTATGCAATGGGATCGCGAGTTTCGGGTTTTGCGCTGGTCGAAGCAGGCCGAACAGTTGTTTGGCTGGACGGCGGCAGAAGTTAACACCCAGCCCTGGCAAGACTGGCAATTTATCCATGAAGCCGATCGCGATCTGGTCAACACCCGCCTAGCCCCGCTGTTGAATGGGACGATCACCAATCAAACTTTGCGCAACCGGAATTACACCAAAGATGGGCGAGTGCTGCTCTGCCAGTGGTATAGTTCGGCGGTGTTTGATGCCGCGGGCAATTTAGTCTCGGTGCTCTCGTTTGCGCAGGATGTGACTGATCGCGATCGCATGGAAACCGCCTTGCGGCGCAGCGAACAGAAATTTAGAGGGGCGTTTGATACGATTGCCGCGGGGATGGCGCTAGTGTCTCTAGAGGGCGGCTTTTTGGAAGTCAATGCCGCCCTGTGCGAGCTGTTGGGCTACGCTGAGTCAGAACTCTTACAAATGCAACTGTGCCAGTTGAACGATCGCAGTGATCACAGCCCCCCCCTGACCCCTCAACTGTGGGCACAACAACAGACTATCGTGCAACTGGAAAAACGCTTGCTGACCAAGCAGGGACAACCGCTGTGGGGGTTAATCAATTTAGCTGTGATGGCGGATGCCCAAGGACAACCCTTGTATGTGATTGTGCAAATTAGCAACATCAGCGATCGCAAACGGGCAGAAGAAGCGCTCTCCAGTAGTGAAGCCCGCTTACGGGCCATTCTCACTGCCATCCCAGACATCATTTTTCTCTACACCACCGACGGCATTTTTCTGGATGCGATGCAGACAGGCAATTTGCTATCCCTGGTGCAAGATCCCAACCCGGTCGGCAAACAGCTCAGTCAACTCGTCCCCCAGGATATCGCCGAACGCCAACAACAGGCGGTACAACGGATTTTGGACACGGGCGAACCGCAAGTTTATGAACAGGAAACGCTGATTCGGGGGCGGTTGCAGTATGAAGAAGTACGGATCGTGGCCTGTGGTGCTGATTCTGTATTGGTCATCATTCGAGATATTAGCGATCGCAAACTGCGGGAAATTGAACGGCAACTGGCGGAAGAAGCCCTGCGGGAAAGTGAAGAACGGTTCCGGCGAGCCTTTGATGATGCGGCGATCGGGATGGCCTGGGTGAGTCTAGACGGGCAGTTTCTGAAAGTCAGCCAATCCCTGACGGAGATTGTCGGCTACAGCGAAGTTGAACTCCTAGAGCGGCGCTTTCAAGACATTACCCATCCAGACGATTTACCCCTGGATCTGGAGTTTTCGCGCCGGATGTTAGCTGGCGAACAACGCGCCTACCAACGCGAGAAACGCTATCGGCATCAGCAAGGGCACATCCTCTGGGTGCTGGTGCATGTGTCGCTGGTGAAAGACCGGATCGGCAATCCGCTGTACTTCGTGTCGCAAATTCAAGATATCAGCGATCGCCACGAACTCGACCGAGTCAAAGATGAGTTTATCTCGATTGTTAGCCATGAACTGCGCACCCCCTTAACCGCCATTCGCGGCTCTCTCGGCATTCTCGAAACGGGCATTTTAGATCATGAACCTGCGACCGCTAAACAAATGTTGCAGGTGGCTTTGAACAATAGCGATCGCCTAGTGCGGTTGGTGAATGATATTTTGAACCTGGAACGACTGGAGTCAGGTCAGATCACCTTGCTGCGAGAACCCTGCCGCGTGGCAGATCTGCTGCAACAAGCGCTGGAATCCGTTCAGGCGATTGCCCGACCCGATCAGATCACGATTCAAGTCGGGGCGATCGCGGCAGAAGTCGAAGTGGCCCCCGATGCGATCGTCCAGGCCATCATTAATCTGTTGGGGAACGCCATTAAATTCTCCCCCCCCGGTAGTACCATCTGGCTCACCGCAGAGGCACTGTCAGACCCGCCCCTGGTACGCTTCGCCATTCGAGATCAGGGGCGGGGCATTCCCCCGGAAAAGCTAGAATCCATTTTTGGGCGCTTCCAACAGGTCGATGTTTCCGACTCTCGCCAAAAAGGGGGCACGGGTCTGGGGCTGGCTATTTGTAAAAGTATTGTGCAGCAACATGGTGGCACGATCTGGGCAGAGAGTATTCTAGGCACTGGCAGCACATTCTATTTCACGATTCCGGTTCGCAACCCCCATGAGTAGACGTGTCTTATTAATTGATGATGATCCTGACATTCGCGCGGTCGTCTGCGTGGCAATGGAGAAGTTTGCAGGCTGGCAAGTGTTCTTAGCTAGCTCTGGGCGCGAAGGGCTGCAACAGGCACAGTCGATACCTCTGGATGGGATTTTACTGGATGTTTCGATGCCAGATATGGACGGGTTTTCAGTCTTTGAGCAACTGCAATCGCAGCCAGTG
>JAIXVO010000273.1 GCA_027482985.1 Cyanobacteriota bacterium | reverse complement strand
TAGCCTGGACTTCACGATCGCAACGGCAAAACAACAACTGGGTTTAGCATCCGAGGCTACCCCCAAAGATTAATCCACCAGTTGCCCGATCGCCAGCGGTGTCGTTAACGTTTGCCGGGTATTCGCCAGGATAATCTGCAAGTGATTCCACAGGCGATCGCGCTGCTGGCGATTGAGGCGATAGACTTGCGGCCCCTGCCGACTAAACAAGGGTGCTGTCGCCAACGCTTGATACTCAGCCGTTTGAAGCGACTCCGGCGCGAGCAAAAGCGTACTGGCTTTCGATAACACCCACCCAGCCGGTAACTGTCCTTCGATCAGGCTCATCACAAATCGCTGGGACGCTGCCAGGGGAATCCCTTGCGCGGCCAGAAGTTGCAAAATATGCGCGGCTGAAATCGGCTCGGCTTGAATCGGCAAGGTTTGCAGAATGGCTCGCAGCAAGAAATAATCACTATACTGATGCCGCATCGCCTCCAGCACACCGGGGAAATTGGGCAACAGGGCTAACCCTGCGGCGACTTCTGGTGCTGCTGGGGCAGGACTGTTGGGGATCACAATTTGCGCCTGGGGAAATTTGCGTTGCAACCCATGGGCGATCGCCGGAATCGTCGCTGTGCCGCCCACACAAATAATCGTTTGAATCGCCTCCGACGGGACATCGAGCTGTGTCAGGAGCAAATTCACTTCGCGATTGAGCTGCTGCAAGTAAGGCACCAAAATCCAGCGCTGTAAGTCCCGGTAATGGAGTTGCCACTGTTGTCCCTGAAAGTCAAACGTCACATCTTGCTGGCACAGGGTCGGTTTGATTTGTCGGACGGCTTGCAGGAGTGCCTGTCCCAGCGGTTCTTGTTCTAACCGTTGTTGTAACGGGTAACGCGCTTCTAGATCCGGTTCTCCCGGCAAGGGTAAATTGAGGGCACTGAGGCCGAGCGCTTGCCACTGGGTCGCGGTGGGATGCAGCAAGTGGCAAATAATATCCTGATCCAGCGCATTCCCGGCATAGGCCAAGCGTCCTAACGTCAACTGCTGGCGGGTCAGTGGAGCGCCAGCCGCCGGACAATTGACCAGAACTAATTCGGTGGTTGAGGTGCCTGCACTCACGACTAAAATGCCCGATTTACTAGACGTAGGCGCACTGGCTTGAGGCAAGACTGGCAACAAGGCCGCGATCGCTTCTTCCAGAAAATAGATTTGGGCCGGATCACTGACCAAGCCTGCTCCCAGGATGGCTTCACGCAAATTAAACCGGTACGCATCCGAGGAACTCACGGGTTGATTCAAAACAATGCCCGTCAATTGTCGCATCGCCGTCTGAAAGTCAGTCAGACTCAAACCCTCCGCCTCACAGAGCGAGTCCGTTGCGGTTGGTTGGAGCCGCTTTAACACTTCCGTCAGCGATCGCTGTACTTGGATGAGAGGCAATGTTTGCGCCTCTGACTGTTGAATTTGAGGTTCCCAGATCTGGGTTTGAGGCGACTCAAACGGCACGGTGATATTGAGATAGGGTTTGAAGCGGAGCGGCAATTGATGGGCGATCGCGCCTGCTGAGTCGGCACTTAAGGTTGCCGTCAAGTCCTCCGGTTGGCTTCCCTCTGATCGCCTGAAATCGCTTGTAAGAGGCAGTCTGGATGAGGTTGCGCCGGAGGCATGGGGGGCTGAGGTGTGCCACCGAATCGGATAAAGTGCCCCGCTGAGTGGATGGTGCAGCGTTGCTGCCAGCCCAGTGGTGCCCAAGTCGATCCCCAAATACCACTGCGCGAGTACCGGGGACTCCGGGGCCGCGATCGCATCAGGGGATAGGGCTGCCGGGTTCGTCAGGGAGTCTTTTTTTTTTGCGCGGCAGAGGGTCTCGGCGGGGTGGGCGGTGGTGCACTGGGAGCAGTTCCTAGTAAACTTTCAAAGGCCGCATCCAGGGTTTGTTGATCGGGGACAGCGGCAGACACGGGTGGTTCAGGAGTGGGTGCAGCGATCGCGGCGGCAGGGTCGGCAAACAAATTATCTAACCGCTCTAACTGAAAGTCAGGCAGCGGTTCCATCACATCATCCGGGTGAAATAACTCCGGCTTGAAGGGCGGGATGCCTCTAGCGGGTGTGACTTCACGGGCTGGTGGGGGCGCGGGGGGCAAAGAGAACGAGGCCGTTTGGGTGGAACTTGATCCTGATGAATGCGGCAGCGGCGGTGCACTGTCGAATAAGTCATTCATGCCATCCAGCGTAAAGGGTTCTTCGGCGGTGGGGGCGGGATCCGAACTCAGCGAGGGCGGCGGGAGGGGCACGCCACGATCAATCGTCGGGGCATCGCCAAATAAATCATCCATGCCTTCTAGCGTGAAGGGCGATGATTCACTGTCTAAGCTAGGAAGCGACGGCTGATCGAGGGGCAGCGGCGGGATCTCAAGCAGATTGGCAGCGTTGTTGAGCGGAAAGGGAAAAGCCTCGGCGGGGGCGGTGGATGGGGGCGGTAACGGGGATGTCGGAGGGTCACTCCCAAACAGATCCGCAAAGCCTTCCATCGACAGATTCTCGAGCGCAGGTGAAGCTTGATAGAAGGGCGCAGCAGGCGTGGTAGGGACCGCGAGATCAGCCGCGAAACTGTCTAAGGAGAGGTCATCGGCGGCGATGTCAGAGGGCGGCGCGATCGCGGCAGGTGTTTCACCTGCATTTGGTTCTGCTAAGGCGAAGTCAGATAAGGTAAAGGTCGAGGCTTGAGCCTGGCCTTCCAGACTGAATAAATCCTCACTCAAACTACTGAGGGTTAAATCGTCCACTTCCAGGCTGACACCGTTCTGTACTAGGTCCGCAGTGGGTAACAAACTTTCTTTTTTGTCAGCGCGAGTGAATTGATCTTCGCTAGGCTCTGGTGCTGGCCCCGTGCCAAACAAATCAGCTCCCAGGAACAGCGGTTCGGCCTCATTCATGGCTGGCACCACGGGTGGCGGCTGACGAACTACAGGTGGGTGTACTGGAATCGATCGCGTTGCCTCTTCCGTGACATCCT
>JAIXVO010000658.1 GCA_027482985.1 Cyanobacteriota bacterium | reverse complement strand
CCTGCCGATGCCTGCGCCAGTCACTCAACTGCAATGGGTTCCCGGCGATCGCCAATTGGTGACAGCCCATAGCGATCGCGGCGTACGCATTTGGTCATTGCCAGACGGCAAATTGCTGAAAACGATATGGCGACATCGGACTCCCGTTGCGGTGTTGGCGGTTAGTCCCGATGGGAACTGGTTGCTGAGTGGCGATCGCGACCGGGCCTTACACCTATGGCAACTGCCCACAGGTCAACATTTCCGACAATTTGAGGGAGCCTCAGCGCCGCTCACAGCGGTGGCCTTTAGTCCCGATGGGCGGACGATCGCCAGCGGCAGTGAGGATGGCACGGTGCGCCTCTGGCAGCGGCAAACAGGGATTCGGCAGCAAACCCTGGCACGCTACGGAGCCGCCATTACTGCCCTCACCTTTAATGCCGCTGCCAACCTATTGATTAGTGCGAATAGTCAATTTGAATTACAAGTCTGGAATTTGCAAACTCGTCAACTCCAACGGACTTTCGCCGGACATACCGCCCCCATTCGGTTACTGCAAATGTTAGATGCCGAAACGGTGGTAAGTGTGGGCGACGATCGCACATTAGTCTGGCAGTTACAGCGCGAGGAATTAATGCGGACATCCCCCCGGCAAAGTCACCCTGTAGTCGCCGCTTTGGTGCGCGATCGCCAAGTCATCACTTTAGATCAGCAGGGCACCTTACAAACCTGGCATCCCGACACCGACCAGACTGCGATGAGTGTGTTTCCCCAATTTCAACCCTTACAAGCGGCGCTGAGTGCCACCGGACGCTATGGTGTCGCCTGGCAGCGCGATCGGCAATTCACCCTGTGGCAACATTCGCCGCCACTTTAACCCCCGTTGCCCAATAGCGGCATGAATTGGGCAACTCATCGGCTCCTCCACCCGTTTACCCACGAGGTTTCACTATGCTTAACCGCATTTCTGAAAAAACCATGCACCGTGTGCGCTGGTTGCTCACTTTGGGCTGGTTAACCCTAATTGCTTCTTTCTTTTTTGACCCACTGACTGTATTTTTCACACAACCGAATAATCTCGCGAGTCCGTTTCACCTGCATCCGGAGATTTATCTGGACCCGGAAAAGTGTGTCAAAATTCGCGAGGTGTGTATGCCGGAACAGCCCTTTGCGATGGGGGCTTTGATCTGGTGGGCGATGATTGTCCCCACGGGGATTTTTATTCTGCTGGTGTTGGGGCATGAGTTTTGGCGGCGGATTTGCCCGTTGTCGTTTCTTTCTCAAATTCCGCGAGCGCTGGGGATCCAACGGCGGCGACGAGTGGTTGATCCCGTTACAGGAGACAGCCAGCGGGAATTAGTCACCATTACGCCAAATTCCTGGCTCGGTCGGAATCATCTCTATGTGCAATTTAGTTTATTTGTCCTGGGTTTAGGCGGACGCATCCTCTGGACTAACTCCGATCGCATTGCTTTAGGGTGTTTCTTAATTGCCAGTATCCTGTGTGCGATCGTCGTTGGTTATTTGTATGCAGGCAAAAGTTGGTGTCAGTATTTTTGTCCGATGGCACCTGTGCAAATGGTGTATACGGGGCCGCGATCGCTCCTGGGGAGTCAAGCCCATGTCATGCCCAAACCTGCCGTCACCCAGTCCATGTGTCGCACCTGGGATGAGGCCAATGACCGCGATCGCAGTGCTTGTGTCAACTGTAAACAACATTGTGTGGATATTGATGCCGAAAAGACTTACTGGATGGAGTTGAAGAAACCCGGTCGGCGGTTGGTGCAGTACGGCTATCTGGGGATGGTGATTGCCTTTTACCTGTACTACTACCTGTATGCAGGCAACTGGGCCTATTACTTCAGTGGTGCCTGGACGCATGAAGAAGATCAGGTCAGTAAACTATGGGATTCCGGCTTTTTTATTCACGACACCCTGATCCCAATTCCCAAAGCCTTTGCCGTCTTCATTACCTTTGCCGTCCTGATCTCCCTTTGTCGAATACTGGGCTGGACATTGGAAAAACTCGTCCGCCGTTACGCCAGTCGCAGCGGACGACCGATTTCCGCCCAACAAACCCAACACATTGTATTCACCCTATTCACCGCTGCCGCCTTCTGGACGTTCTTTTCCTACGGTGCCCGCCCCACGTTGAATCGCCTGCCGCCCCTGTTACTCCTGGGGTTCAATGCGCTGATCGTGTTAGTCGGTGCCATGTGGCTCTATCGCACGCTGGGACGCACGCGATCGCAATATGAACGCGAAGAAATGGCCACCAGTTTGCGCAAACAACTGCAAAAACTACCCCTCGACCCCGCCCTACTTGGCAAAAAACAAATCGAAGACTTAACCTCAGAGGAGGTATATATCTTGATGAAAGTCATTTCTGGCTATTCCCAACAGTTACGCTGGCAAACCTACAAAGAACTAGTGCAGGACTTACTGGAGCAACAAGTCGTCACTACCGCTCAAAGTTTCGAATTCTTCAAAAAATTGCGAGCCGATTTGCAACTCAGTGATGCCGACCATTTTGCTGCCCTCGAAGCGATCGCCACCACCCATCCCGACATCCTGCAAGCCGCTCAAATGGCAGAGCCTGAAACCGCAGCTCAGGATACCATCACCCTCGCCAAAACCATCGGCAACTTACGGCGATCGCCCCGCGCCCCTCGTCGCCCCTCCCCCCCCTTTCCCTCCTTCGGTCAACGCCGTTAACTCAATCACATTAGTAGATGAGCTTCCTTGTAGGGCGAAATTATACCTGGGCGGGCAAGATGCCCACCCCACAATCTTCAACCTTATCTCCTACCGCAGTCCACTTGTCTGTACCGGGGGTTGCTCCAGCTACGCCACCACTAGAATCTCCTTGCGAAGCCCCAGCGTTGCCCTCTGGAGGGGGTTCGGGGGACGCAGCCGTCCCCTGAAT
>JAIXVO010000365.1 GCA_027482985.1 Cyanobacteriota bacterium | reverse complement strand
GAGGCAGGAGGCAGGAGGCAGGAGGCAGGAGGCAAGCATCAGGGTAGGGGCACCTCTCGTGGGTACCTTCAACACGGAGGGTAGACACAAGACCCGTGGGAGGTGAATTGATTTGATAGCAGTCTGTCTCCCGGCTCCTCCCTCTCCTCTTCTATCTCCTGACTTCTGACTCCTGACTCCTGTATTCTTCCCCCTCCCTCACCGATAAGGCCAGGTAAAGACAACAAACACAACCACTGAGGCGATCGCCAAAATGCCCTGGATCACATTGCCGACGACGGTGCCAACGATGATCCCGAGGGCGGCTTTGAGGGCGATCAGGAGATCGCGGCGGTAGAGGAGTTCACCGACGATCGCGCCGATGGCAGAGCCGCAGATCAGCCCGACGAGGGGACCTAACGGGCCACCCAGGGGGACGAGGGGCAGAAAGCCGAATATGCCCAGCAGCATCCCGACAACTGCGCCAATTTGTCCCCAGTTACTCGCGCCAGCTTGTTTCGCGCCGAAGTAACCCGCCAAAAAATCGACGGCAATGCCCAGCACCAAAATCACCAGCGCCACAATCATCGGAATCACAGCACTTTGGGGAAAACTATTGGAGATCGCCCAAACCACGGCTGATCCGGCAATTAAGCTAATACCGGGAATGCCTGGGACCACAGCACCCACGATGCCGAACAACATGACGAAGATTAAAACCCAGTAAAGGTAAAACAGCATAAGGGCAATTAGGGTTGAGGGAACGGGGATTGGCTCAAGGTATAGGTTAACTTTTCGGCGATCGCGCTGATCCAGCGTTCATCCTGGCGGGTGTAGCTGCGGGGGGTGTTGGCACCCAGGATCAAAGCGCCCTGCGCACCCAGCGGCTGACAAATGACCCCTTGTGTATTTTCAGGCAAATAATCAAACTCGATCCGCCCTGGATAGACTTTCAACGCTACCAGGTAAACGGGTTTCTGTTTGTCCAATACTCGTTGCAAAATCGGCCCGACCGTTACTTCAGCTTGGGGCGGGAGAATGCCCCGGCGCAACAGGATTTCGCCGTCGTACCAGAGCACCAGCGATCGCGTCACGGTGTTAGTTAGCAACAAGTGAGAAGCCCAGGCGAGTTCGGTTTTGGCGGCTTCAGAAAGCTGGGGGCTGAAATCCAGGATTTCTTCCCCGATCAGCTCCACTGTTTCTGGGGAGCGGGGTTGAACTTGTTGCCAGAGCAATCCGGTCAAAATTAGAATCGCGCAGGCAATTACCCCGACGGCATCCGATCGCGCCTGATAGTCAGTTAAATCGGGAGTCAGTAACCGATTGATGAAGAGTAACGTGCCTGCGATCGCGCCCACGGCGATCGGCAACAGTCGCAAGACTCGATTTGGATCGGATTTAGCCATGCCAAATTTTTAGAACACACTATACTGAACTCTAACAATTTCGGTATCCCCATTGAGGTCGGTGTCGTGTTTGATTTTGTGAGTTCGGGAATGGTTTCGGTTTGGTTATCGATGGCGAAAACGCCGGATTCTCTGGCTTCCACTGTCAATACGCTGCAAAATACGCCCTGGTTGGTCGAAACGGCAGATTCGGATATCCCCACTCAGGCGATCGTGCAGCAATATCTCAAAGGCTTGGAAGGGAAGGGGCTACCTACCGCTGGACAGGGCATTTGGCTGCAAGCGGGACCCGCCATTCTCGCCACCCATCAGGGCACAATCCCCCTGCCCGCCGCCTCGCTCACTAAAGTCGCCACGACGCTGGTGTCGCTAGAAACCTGGGGACTGGAGCATCGCTTTGAAACCCCCATCAGCATGACCGGACAACTGCAACAGGGGGTCGTGAATGGCGATTTGATTGTGCAGGCGGGTGGCGATCCGCTGTTTGTCTGGGAAGAAGGCTTTGCGTTGGGGAATACCTTGAACCAGATGGGCATCCGCAAAGTGACTGGCAACCTGATCATTGTGGGCGGCTTTCAAATGAACTTTGAAGTCGATCCCCAGAAATCTGGGGAGTTACTCAAACAGTCGTTCCATGCCGACACCTGGCAGGAAGACGCGGCCTATCAATACAGCCAATTGCCCCCCGGCACTCGCAAACCCCAGGTGGAAATTGCCGGGACGGTACAGGTGGTGACGAATCCAGCCCTGGTGCCGTCGACGCAAACTTTGCTGGTGAAGCATTATTCTTTGCCGATGGCACAAATCTTGAAACAGATGAATGTGCATAGCAATAATGTGATTTCCGAATCGCTGGCAGTGATGGCAGGCGGCGCGCAAGTCGTAGCTCAAAAGTCGGCAGCGCTGGCAGGCGTGCCCCAGGATGAAATTTTGTTGGCTAACGGTTCTGGCTTGGGGATGGCCAATCGCATCTCGCCTCGTGCTGTAGCTGCCATGTATGCCCACATTCAACGGTACCTGGAAGCCCGCAACCTGACGATCGCCGATCTCTTCCCGGTTTCTGGCATTGACCTCGGTACCATCGACTATCGCCGCATTCCCACCGATGCCGTCGTCAAAACCGGCACCCTCAACGAAGTCAGCGCTCTCGCAGGCGTTTTACCCACTCGCGATCGCGGCCTCATCTGGTTTTCCATCATCAATCGCGGCACCGATCT
>JAIXVO010000703.1 GCA_027482985.1 Cyanobacteriota bacterium | reverse complement strand
GGGGTGAGGGCGGTTTTGGTGCGTGAAGTATATGAGTGCCAAATTTTTTAAGGCAGGTAGAGCGCAGAGGGCGAAGACCAAGCTCGTATGAATGTTGTTGTGACTGGAATTGGCTTGGTTTCAGCGTTAGGGGATTGCGCCCTCACCTGGAAACAGCTTTTGGCAGGTCATTCTGGCATTACTGTGCACCAACCCTTCCCCGAACTGTCTCCGCAACCGTTGGCTTTAATTGGGTCAACACCCGCCCAACTCACGGATTTAACCCGGCAGGTCGTACAAGCGGCGATCGCCGATGCCAACCTCGAACTGCCGCTGCCGGATTGTGCGATCGTCCTGGGTTCGAGTCGGGGGCATCAGGCGCAGTGGGAAACGCTGGCGCGGCAGCCATATGGCGGGGCGCAGGTGGCACTGCCCTGGCTGGCGACGTTACCGCATGCAGCAGCGATCGCGGCAGCGCAACTGATCGGTACGACGGCAGCAGTGAGATCGCCGATGGCGGCTTGTGCGACGGGGCTGTGGGCGATCGCGCAGGGGTTTGACTTAATCCAATCGGGCGCTTATGAACGGGTGTTGGTGGGGGCGGTGGAAGCGCCAATCACGCCGCTGACGTTGGTGGGGTTTGAGCGGATGGGGGCATTAGCACCGACGGGGGCGTATCCGTTTGACCGCGATCGCGCAGGTTTAGTCTTGGGTGAAGGGGGGGCGGTGTTGCTGCTGGAGGCGGAAGCGGTGGCGCGGCGGCGGTCAGCCCGGATTTATGGGCGGATTTTGGGGGTGGGGCTGACGGCGGATGGCTACCATGTCAGTGCGCCGGAACCGGGCAGTCGGGGGGCGATCGCGGCAGTGACTCAGTGCTTGCAGCGGAGTCGGTTAACGCCTGCCGATATCCAGTTGATTCATGCTCATGGGACAGCGACCCGGCTGAATGACCAGAATGAAGCCCAGCTGATTCAAACTCTGTTTCCGGCGGGAGTGCCCGTCACTTCGACCAAAGGCGCAACGGGGCATACAATTGGCGCGTCTGGCGCATTAGGCGTTGCTGTCTGTCTGTTCGCCCTGCAACACCAACAACTGCCGCCCACCGTGGGACTGACCCAGCCCGACTTTGCCCTCAACTTTGTGCGGACGGCTCAACCAGCAACGCTCCAAAACGTTCTATGTTTAAGTTTTGGCTTTGGGGGACAGAATGCCGCGATCGCCCTGACCCGCTGAAGCCCATTGGCAAAGGCTGACTATGAATGTGCGAGAACTGGGTGAACAGGGCTTATTACAAAAATTGCAGGCGTTTTGTCCGGCGGCGGTGGTAGGGGATGATGCGGCAGAATTGCAGGTGCCAGCGGGACAAACCTTGGTCGTAACAACCGATGTGCTGGTGGATGGCGTGCATTTTAGCGATCGCACTACCAGCCCGGAAGATGCGGGTTGGCGGGCGGCGGCAGCGAATTTGTCCGACTTAGCCGCGATGGGTGCCCTGCCGCTGGGAATTACTGTCGGGCTGGGGCTACCGGGGACGCTGGAGGTTGCCTGGGTGGAACGGCTCTATCAAGGGTTGACGGCCTGTTTGCAGCGCTTTCAAACACCGCTGGTGGGGGGCGATGTGGTGCGATCGCCCGTAGTCACAATCTCAATTACCGCATTGGGGAGCGTCTCACCAGCGCGGGTGATTCGCCGTTCTGCCGCCCAACCGGGACAGGCGATCGTGGTCACGGGCGCTCATGGGGCTTCCCGCGCCGGATTGGAATTACTCTTGCAACCAGAGATTGCCCCCCCTGCTCACAGAGAGTTATATGTGCGATCGCACCAACGTCCCTTACCCCGCTTGGATGTGGTGCCGCTGTTACCAACTCAAGCCAGGGCGATCGCGGGGATGGATAGTAGCGATGGGTTGGCGGATGCGGTTATCCAAATTTGTCGGGCGAGTGGGGTGGGGGCACGGTTGGAGCGATCGCGGTTGCCTATCCCGCCGGGGTTAAGCGACTGGGTGGGAGCCACGACGGCAACACAATGGACGCTCTATGGTGGGGAAGATTTTGAGTTGGTGTTGTGTCTGCCCTGGCCAGAGGCTGAAAAATTAATCGCCCACTTGGGGGGAGGGGCTGTCATCATTGGTACTACAACCGTAGAACCGGACATCTGGCTGGTGGATGTCGCAGGTCAATCTCCCAGTGAGCGTTTAACCCTTGAGCAAGGATTTCAGCATTATTCCTGATTGGTTGACCCGCTTGGCTCCCGCGCGATCGCCGCGTTGGGGACTGGTCATGTTGTGGGTGGGGCTGAGTTTGGGGGGAGTCTGGCTGGGGAGTGGCTTACTGGCTGCTCTGGTCGCCGAAAGTTTGTGGTTTAGCAATCTGGGCTATCTGGATCTCTTTTGGACGCGCATCCTGACCCAAATCTGCGCCTGGATCATCCCCACCGGATTGAGTCTGGTCGTGATGATTGCCAATTTTCGCTGGGTGCAGCGCTGGCAACATCCCAAACCCTTACCAGCGGCAACCCCTGCGTCCGTGAATGACCAGCGGCGGTTGCTGGCTCTGGGGCTGCCAACGACGACGGTGACCCCAGGGCGATCGCTCTCCCGTCCCCTCACCTTCCGCTGGCTGCTCCTCTTTGCCGGGGGCATCAGTCTCGTCACCAGCCTGGCGCTGCTCTACTATGGGCAGGCAGTGCTGCGGCTGTGGCAAATGGCGGCAAATCAAACCGATGTCTTGCCAGCGATTCCGACTGCCCTGCGGCTCGATAGTTTGTGGGCACTCGCGCAGCAATTATGGCACTGGCAAAATCCGTTGCTTCCCGTGATCGGCATGAGTGTGTGGATCGGCGGGGCGATCGCGCTTTTGGTCTATCCCCGCTTCCTCCTCACCAGCCTGGGATTGCTGTTGAGTCTGGGCTTTGGCAGCGTGTGGACCGCGAACTGGAGTCCGTTGCTCCTCTTCTGGCGACGACAGTTCTTTCACCAGACCGATCCGCTGTTTGGGCATGACATTAGTTTTTATCTGCTGGCCCTCCCGATCTGGCAACTGCTGGAATTCTGGCTGTTGGGATTGGTGCTGTATCTTTTGCTAGCGACGCTACTGCTGTACCTGCTCTCCGGGAATAGTCTCAGTCGGGGGAATTTTCCGGGCTTCTCGATTCCGCAACAACGCCATTTGTTCGGGTTGATGAGTGGGTTCATGGCGATCGTCGGCCTCAGCTATTGGTTACGCCGCTACGACTTGCTGTACTCGCCGCATGGGGTCGTGTTTGGTGCCGCTTATACCGAAGTCCATGTGCAACTGCCGTTCTATACCGGATTGGCAGGAGCCGCGATCGCGATCGCCCTCTTTCTCGGCTGGCAAGCTCGCCCTCATGGGCGCAGTCCCCTGCTCGCTCCCAACCTCCGCAAAATCTCCTGGTCACTGCTGTTGCTAGCGCTGTTTTGCGGGCTGGAAGTCCTCAGTACGACCCTGCTCCCCCTGGCAGTGCAACGGTTTGTGGTGCAGCCCAACGAACTCACTCAGGAATTGCCCTACATTCGCCAAAATATTGCCTCCACGCGGCAAGCCTTCAAACTGGAAAACATTACCGTCGAACCCTTCAATCCTCAGGACAATCTGACCCTGGAGGATTTGCGCCGCAATGACCCCACAATTCGCAACATTCGCCTGTGGGATACGCGCCCACTGCTGGAAACTAATCGGCAACTCCAACAAATTCGCCCCTACTACCGGTTTTTTGATGCCGATATCGATCGCTACAACTTAATCGATCAGCCGCTCCCCGCCAACTCCCCAACTCCCGGTGCCTTGAATCCGGAGGCGATCAATCAACAAGTCCTGATTTCGGCACGAGAGTTGGACTTTGCTGCTGTGCCCAGTGATGCCCAAACCTGGGTCAATGAGCATCTGGTCTACACCCACGGTTACGGGTTTACGATCAGTCCGGTGAACAAAGTGGCTCCGGGTGGTCTGCCAGATTATTTTGTCAAAGACATTGGGGTGGGGAACCAGGCGGGCGCAGATGCCGCAGTGGGCAATTTAACCACGGCGAACGCGGGCATTCGAGCCAGCATCCCGATTGGCGAACCCCGCATCTATTTTGGAGAACTGACAAACACCTACGTCATGACCCAAACGGCCGTGAAAGAACTGGATTTCCCCAGCGGCAATGACAATATTTACAACGTCTACGATGGCAAGGGTGGCGTGCAGATGGGGACGGGGTGGCGGCGCTTGGCCTTTGCCCGTTATCTCAAAGATTGGCGGATGCTGCTGACCAACTCTTTCACCGCCGACACCCAGGTCATTTATCGCCGCAACCTTAAAGAGCGGGTGGAGGCGATCGCCCCTTTCCTCCATTACGACCAGGACCCCTATCTGGTCACGGCTGACATTGAGTGTCTGGGTTTGAATTTTGGCTGTGATCCAGCTCAGGTGAAGCCCAATGACCCCACCCGGAATTACCTTTACTGGATTTTGGATGCTTATACCGTCAGTGGGCTGTATCCCTACTCGGAACCGAGTGCGTTGTGGGGCAACAATTTAGATGCGCCAGCGGGCGATCGCGTCAGTTACATCCGCAACTCCGTCAAAGTGGTGATCGATGCCTATAACGGGGCAGTCAACTTTTATGTGGCCGATCCAACCGATCCGATCATTCAATCCTGGGGACAGGTGTTTCCCAAACTATTGCGCCCCATCGAGCAACTTCCCGCCAGTCTGCGCAGTCACATTCGCTATCCCCTGGATTTGTTCAGCATCCAGTCGGAACGCCTGATGACGTACCACATGACCGACCCGCAGGTATTTTATAACCAGGAAGACCAGTGGCAAATTCCCAATGAGATTTACGGCACTGCGGCGCGCCCCGTTGAGCCTTATTTCCTGATTACCAACCTGCCGACTAAAGTTGAGTTGGAAGAATTTATCCTCCTGCTGCCTTTCAAACCGACCCAGCGCACCAACCTGATTGCCTGGTTAGCCGCCCGCTCGGATGGCAACAACTACGGTAAACAATTGCTATACGTTTTTCCCAAGCAACAACTCGTGTTTG
>JAIXVO010000457.1 GCA_027482985.1 Cyanobacteriota bacterium | reverse complement strand
CCTGCAAGTGTTGCTCGATGCGTTTGAGTTTGGCACCCATGCCATCCACTTTGCGCCTGCGGTTAAATCGTTGCAGAGTGAGTTTAGAGTTCATGCCTTTGCCCCAGACGATTTGGCGTGCCATTTGAAGCTGAAATTGTGGATCATGCCGTCGCCCAAACTGAGCCGCCTCCGTAGACAGATCGCAAAATTCACTGCTCCACAAATGCCCCTTATACTCACCCAATTGGGTAAGAAACACCACTGGAATCTGCCCTTCTAAACACGCGCCAATGACCGCTGTACTCAACTGAATATTGCCAAACACCAACACCCGCTCAACTTCCCGAATCGGTACCTCGACTTCCCGCTCTGTCTGCCCTGCGCTTCCTGCCTTGACCCAAAACCGCCCCTGCTCCTTCCGTAAGGCTATCCCCTGCTTGACCAGATACAACGTAGACATCCCATCCCTCCATTCAAATTCCTGAGATTCAATCTGCACCGGCTGCTGATCCCGCACCTTAAAGCCCATCACCACATACAACGGCGGCGGCACGGGCTTTTCTGACTCTCGAATGGCCGCTAACAACGCCTGCTGCATCTGCGTTTGTTGAGCCAGCGGATCGCTGTAACACAAGATCGGCGCTGGTTCTCCCGCTTGCTCCCCATCTCTCCACCGCTCACCCGCCCCATCTCCCCTTGCCTTTTTCCTTCCCCCTTGCCCCTGATCCTGAACAATCAGCGATCGCACAAACGTATGTCCCAAAAAGTGGAACCCTTGCTGAAAGTTGGTGACGCGGGTTTTGTCAGGATGCAGTTCCAAGCCCATCGTTTGCAAGAGCTGATCCACCAATGCCTGAGCCGATTGAATTTGGGTTTGAGTTTTCGCCAGAATGACAAAATCATCGGCATAACGCACCAGTTTCAAGCCAGCAGCCTCTACCGCTTCATCAAAGTCATCCAAATAAACATTTGCCAAAATCGGCGAAATGACTGCTCCCTGGGGAATCCCTTGAGTTGGCAACACCAAACCCGATGCGGTAGTCATGCCGCTGCCGATCCAGCGTTCGACCAGATCGCCGATCGCCGGGTCATGCACTCGCTCTTGCCATTCGGCAAACAAGCGATCGTGCTGAATGTTATCAAAATATTTCACCAGATCCGCATCTAAGACCCAGTCGTAGCCTTGCTGTCGCCAGTGGTTCACCTGTCGCACCGCAGTTTGATAAGAGCGACCGGGGCGATAAGCAAAACTGCTGGCTTCAAACTGCGGTTCCAAAATGGGATGGAGCAGATTGAGCAGGGCTTGTTGGACAATGCGATCGCGCACCGTCGGCACAGCTAAACCCCGCCACTCAGTTTTGGGCGGCTCTCCCGGTTTGGGTTTGGACTTTTTGGGAATGGAGAGCGATCGCAAGGGCATAGGCTGATAAGTGCCAATCTGAAGTTGGTGGCGTAGGGTCGCGAGGTGGCGATCGGCATTGCGTTCAAAGGCGGCGATGGTTTCCCCGTCCACGCCAGCACAACCATCGTTAGCCCGGACTTTGTTCCAGGCTTGTTGAAAGTTTTCCATGGACAAAAACGCTTGCCAATCGAGCATCCAGGCATCTCCTGAGAAATTAGGGGGAGGTGGGGAGGTGGGGAGAGTGGGAGGGAGGTGGGGAAATATGAGGCAGTAGTTGAGCGTTGAAGGCAATCAGGGATATGACGAAAGGGGTGATTAGGCAGCATCAGGATTTGGAGGTTTATCAGTTGGCGTTTGAAGCCGCAATGCAGATTTTTGAGTTGTCAAAGCAGTTTCCGATTGAAGAGAGATCTGCTTTGACAGACCAGATGCGCCGTTCATCGCGATCGGTTGTGCAAACTTGGCAGAAGCTTGGCGTAAACGACGCTACGAAGCAGCTTTTATTGCAAAATTGAGCGATTCTGAAGCTGAAGCAGCAGAGACTCAAACCTGGATTGATTTTGCAATCGGATGTGGATATCTCAATAAACTGGAAATGATTTGCACCACAACTACGAGCAAATCCTCGGCAAACTCGTCAACCTGATCACCAACCCCACAAAATGGTGCCTCCCAAAACCCTAACTCCCCATCTCTCCATCTCCCTACCTCTCCACCTCTCCTTCTGATGGAAGAAAATCTGAAGGTTTGCGATCGTTCTGCACACCCATGACTACACTGAGCAGGAAGTGGCATAGCCGACAGGCAGTTTCGTAACTGGCTGATTCCACAATGCACTGGCTTGGAAAGCCTCCCTTCCAAGCTCATGGTAAAACGGTAGGTGTTGATGACGGCACTCTTATGCGAAGCACCTTTTCCCAAGCCATCAAAATTGTGTTTAGCCCCGAAACGATTCTGCCGTTTTTGGTGGGTTCAGTCTTTCTCGCCGTGTTTGGGAACGCGGTTTACGACATTTTCAAAAATATCTTGGGCACCACAACCCCCGATTTGCTCAAAATTGCCGCGATCGCGCTGTTGATCCTGATCGCTGCCGTGTTGGTCGTGTGGTGGGTGATTACGCAACGCCTCTCCCGTTTACCCCTTGAGATTCCGTTCGAGGTGCGGCAAAAGGCGCTCGATCGCCAATACAAAGGCTTAATCTTACTCGTAAGTAATCTGGAAGCCTGTCAAACGGCAATTCTGTTCCATCAACCAATGCTGGAACAGTGCTGGCTGGTGTGTTCATCGACATCATTGGAGAAAGCGCAGGAACTTCGTCGCCAATTTCCTCAAGTGTGTGTTGATCCGGCGATCGTTGTGAATGATGTGTATGATCCCATCCTATTTCGGGATCAGATTAACACTATCTATGAGACGCGACTGCCTCATAGTTGGCAAGATACAGAAGTCATTGCAGACTACACAGGCATGACCGTTCATGCTTCGGTTGGGATGGTGCTAGCCTGCCTGGAGAAGCATCGCCCCCTACAATACACGCCTCCCAATCTACGGCAAGGGAAAATTATTGGATCACTCAATCCAATTAAAGTCACACTTGGCGTTCGGCCAAATCTAAATAGTGAACTCGTGAACCGACAAAGACCAGAACAATATAGATTTTTGAACTCGATTAAAAGAACGTTAGGATTCTAATTAGTGACTAGCTGATAATCTCTATGAGCCTTACAATATACTTTGTTTTAATTGAAACTTCAGGTAACCAAAACTATATTTTCTCTACGAACAAGTTGCGGGAAAATGTAGGTGCGTCAGAAGCCACGTATCGAGTGTGTAGTCAGTGGGTGTTGGAAGCGATCGCAGAAATTACCAGAAAACCGCTCTGGAGTGATGATGCTGATCACCTAAAAACGAACTTACTAAATTCAGGTCTGAATCCGCCCATTGAGGAAGATGATTGTTTAGTTGAAGTGATGGTTGCTGCATCGGGTAAGGCACTGCTGCTAACCCGACAGCTTAACCATGCCCAACAAATTATTGAGAAAGTCACGCTCAAGGCATTGAAAGAGGCACCGGGTTTGGATGTGTGTGGCGCGATCGCAGCATTTGACTGGCAGCAGGATCAACTGGCGCAAGTCAGTCGTCGGTTACACCAAGAATTTGAGGTGGTGCGATCGCTGCGTCCCAGTTCTGAATTACGGTTCCTGCGATTGCCCATTGTGCAAGATTGCCGCACTAGTGGACTACCGGCGGCAGACATCGATCAAGAACCAGATGAGGTCGTGGCGAAATCAAATGTCAGCCTGAGTAAGAAAAACTGGGCAGATTATGCTCTGGGCAACCAGGAACGTAAGGCTCTGGGCAACCAGGGACATAAGATTCAGGGGCGACTCCCTCAACTTGTGCGGGACACGGGGTACCGGTTTGTCAAATCAACCAATGAATTGCTAGATCAACAGCTTCAGGTTGAATGGCTGGCTGTGATTCATGCGGACGGT
>JAIXVO010000059.1 GCA_027482985.1 Cyanobacteriota bacterium | reverse complement strand
TCGCCTGATGCACCAGCACTGTTTCGATCGCATTACAAGCCGCCGGATATTGGGTTTTGGAGTCTACCGCAATGGCGATCGCGCTGGGCATCTCAGCGTCCTGATCAATATAGAGGTGACAAATCCCATCTGCATGACCCAATACGGGAATTCGGGTGTTGTCCTGAACAAAGCGCACAAAGGCATTGGAGCCTCTGGGAATAATTAAATCCACAAATTGGTCGAGTTTGAGGAGTTCCAGGGTTTCTTCCCGTGTCGTCAGCAGTTGCACCACGTCTGGGTCGATGCCTGCTTGCGTTAACCCTTGCCGAATTGCTTGCGCCAGGACACTACAGGAGCGAATCGCCTCCTTGCCTCCTTTCAAAATCACCCCATTGCCCGACTTAACCGCCAAACTGGAAATTTGCACGACAGCATCGGGACGGGCTTCAAAAATCACGCCCAACACCCCCAGGGGACAGGTGAGCCGCTGTAAGATCAGCCCAGTATCTAACTCTCGCTTCAGTTGAACCGTGCCAATTGGATCAGGGAGCTTCGCCACATCCCGCACCCCCGCGATCGCTGCTTGCAATTTCGCTGCATCCAACTTCAACCGAGCATAAAGCGCGGGCGCAATCCCTGCCGTTTGAGCAGCAGCACAATCGGCCTGGTTCGCGGCTAGAATCTCCGGCGTGGCGGCTGTCAGCGCTTCCGCGATCGCCACCAAAGCTTGATTCTTGGTGGCTGTGGGTAAGATCCCCAACACCCTGGCCTGGGTGCGGGTTTGTTGGGCTAACTCCAGTAGCGAGTTGGCAGCGGTTGGGGCGATCGAGGAAAGCATCATAAACTAGATCAAACGAACAATACAGCAGATTTATTCAGTGTACGTGATCTGCTTCGCGCCATGACCGCCCGCCCTTTACGTGGAAAAAACCCCTATGGATCAGTACTACAAGCCAGAACATTTGCCTAATTTCAGCAAAATTGGCGCAGGGAACCCAGAACTAGCGGCTAAGTTTTTTGATTACTATGGAGCCGTGTTCGCCGACGGTGCATTGTCTAGCCGTGAGAAAGCCCTGATCGCTTTAGCCGTATCTCATACAGTGCAATGTCCCTATTGCATTGATGCCTATAGTAAAGAATGTTTACAACAGGGATCAGACCTGGAGCAAATGACCGAAGCTGTTCATGTTGCTACGGCAATTCGCGGCGGCGCGGCGCTGATTCACGGCTTGCAAATGCTCGATCAGGTCAACCAACTGGGGATGTAAAGGACGGTGGAATAAAGCTGGGTACGATTGCTGGAATCGGCGTGTCTCCGAGTAATTGAGCCAGCGTTTGGACGAATCCCTGCTGCCGAAAATAATTGGTCAACAAGCGCCGAGCGTTCGTCTGAATCCGCGCTGCTTCATCTGGATTCTGCAAGTAGTAGGTACACTTCTCTTCCAAATCAGAAAAATCCCACCGCAACGGGACATAGGTTTCCCCTGGATAAAAAATCTGGGGAGAAGTCTCAATGTGATCAATATTGGGCTTCAGTAACAAGCAATTATTACAAACAGCTTCGTAGTCGCGCCAGGTAATTTCGCCCCACCCAAACGGACTGACCACAATTCGGCTGCGTTGGATTTCCTCCTGGTATTGGCGGCGGCAAACGGTGCGCGTCTCCGGAAATTCGCCGCTGACAGCTAACCGATATTGGGGAGCCAGGGCTTGTACCGCCGCGATCGCTGTTTGCCGATAATGGGTATACCAACTGCCCTCAGCAGTGATCGAGTCATAAGAGACATGACAAAACACGTCAATGTTTTTCGGTTTGCGCCGCCATTGCCAGTGGTTGAGTTGCCAGGTCAAGGGCTGCAAGAGCATGGCTTCAAAGCGGGCGGCCAGGACGACCCCCCACCCGCTGGCAATGCGATCAGTATAAGCTGGGTCAATCTCAGACCCCACATGCCAACCGCCTAAATCGAAACCCTGGTGACGGGCTAAATAATCCGTAATCATAGTCCCCCCTTCCAGGGGCATGTGATACTGTTCGAGGTGCTTCAAACGTTGGTACTTTAACAGGCGATCGACATAGGGTAAAACGCCAAAAAATCGGCTACTGACTTGGTCCCAGGGGTCGATAAAGAAAATCTTCAAATGGGGATAGGTCGAGCGGATGGTTTGCATAACCTCCGTCACAGACTCCGGTTGCTCTCGCCAGTCCGGTCGGACAAAGAGCACATTAATGTCAGACGGGATAAACTGGCAAGCCTGAGTGATTTCCGCTAGGGTGACGGCCTGCCGATGTTGAAAAGTAAAGTTGAGCTGAGCCCGGAGCTGAACGCGGTTTTTGAAGAAAGGATTCAGTTGCGCCGCAGCAATATTGTCAATTTTGGTGTTGGCGTTACCAACGAGAATGGACTTCATAAAGCTTTACCCGGTAGATGATATCCTACTGAAAGCAGTTGATACACCCTGACTTTGAGGACAGTTTTTTCAGTACAATTACTGAGAAAAGTAGAGCACATAAGTCAAAAAACTATCTCACAAAAAGAAATAATTTTTTCTACGGATTGTTGAGAACAGCGGTTTCCCTGGTGATCTGAGCATTACATGGAATTACAGAGCACAATTAAGCTTCACCTTAACTTCAAAGAAGCTTCGGTTTAAGTTAACAAACATACCGTAAAACTACTGGGAAATGACATCGCTTCACACCTACTTCATGGAATAGATTGAACGCTTGGGGTGAAAATCGGAAAATTCTCGGTAGTTGAATTTTTTCGCATTTTCTTCTTTCTCCGTAAAAGCTGGCATTTCCTGAACAAAATCGGGTCAGATTGGGAAATCTTTACAGAAGGCTATCCGTGACTCAGCTGCGACTGGCTCAGCAGGGCGTTCTTTCTGGCGATGAAAATGGGCATATTGAAACTATTGGTATCCAGCGGCATAGGAGTCATCCTGTGAGTCAAACAATCGAAATTGATGCGAGTGCGGTAGAACTCCAACTCCAACAGGGG
>JAIXVO010000498.1 GCA_027482985.1 Cyanobacteriota bacterium | reverse complement strand
GTGCCGAACTCGTATTTGCTGGCACCTCCCACTACGCCCCCGCTCAACAACTCATTACCGAATGGACACGCCGGATCGAAACCATGGAAGACCGCCCCTTCCTCGATCGCGCCAACCAACTCGCAAGTAAAGGCGATCTAGCCTCGTTGCAAGCCGCCATTAGTGAAGCGAATAACATCTACTTTGGCCGCGCCTTGTACCAGGAAGCCCAGGGACAGATCGATCGCTGGACCGAACAAGTCCGCCAACTCCACGACCAGCAATATTCCAACCCCAGTTCACCGTTACCCACCAATCAGTTTTAGTTACTGAAACCGCAAAGCCTGCTTCTATTTGGGTAATCCTGCAATCGCATCAAGCAGCGGAATTACACATTTGGCATAAAACCGTTCTCGATGCAGTCCACCTTCTTCAATCACGCGAAAATAGCCAGTCAAACAATTGCGTTGCACAATGTGACCCGCTAAAAAATAGATGTTGTCCCAATCTTCTGTATTGCCAATCGCGATCGGTTGCCAAGGTTTCTTAGCTTTTTTGCCACTTGAAACGCTTTGAGTATGAGCAAGCAGCCCAACAATACCCGGAACTAATCGCGCATAACCAGTAAGCCCAGCATGGGTACAATTCACTTTCACATTTTCAAAGATGCCAGGGTTTAGGAAACCATGAGTTCCAAGTGCCAGACAACCTTTTGCGTTGAAGTAAGCTTGATTTAACACAAAATCCCATTTGGGGGAATGATAGTTTAAGGCATAACGTTGAGGTTTTACAATGTGGGGCATGGACAGTTGATTTTTCTGTGGATATGCTGCTCCTAATAAAACAACACTATGAAGATTAGGAATGTTTGGATGGAGTTCCAATGCTTCTATCACAATCGCACCACCCAAACTATGACCCGATAGAACTATGTCTTCTTTTTCTTCTAAAACTGTTTCAACCAGTTGAATAGCGACTTCTTTGATGCGTCGTTCAGATTCTTGAAAATGAGCAACTAACTTGGTTAGACTACTTTCTAAAGTCTGCCATTTGAACTCCTGGATCTCTAAATCCCAGCGAAGTTTATTGGCTGATTTTCGATAATGCTTTGTAATAAGCGATTCTGGCTCCAGTTCCGTAAATCCATGAACATGAATTAATTTCATAACTCGTCTTCCTGTTTACAAAACCAGCTATTTCATACCGATTTGAGTCGCAAACGCCGCATACTAAATTTATGTAGGAATAAATGGCCGATTGCCCTGCCAATCTGCTGTGATCTCAATTTAATTTGGTACCAAATACCCATCTCAAAGAACAAAATTACCTTTAACAAAGATCAAAGCACTTGCTTCAGTCTCAGGAATTGAAGCGTAAATTCAATGAATCTTCATCTTTTGAGATCGCACAAGTTTCTTGGGTAAGTAGTGCTCAACCACGGTCAAAATCTAACTTGAGAAGTTAAGATTCTGAATTGTTGACTAAATCACTCGGTTCGCCGGGGAAAAAGCGATCGCGCAGCACGTCCGCCAAACTATAGGGACAAGTTGCTGGAAACGTGAGTTCTGGCAAATCGGTTTCGCCCATTGCCAAATCTTTGGCGTTTGGGTAAGCGATCGCGAGTGCCTCATCCAGATAAGACTTCAGGCTAGGGTTATCGTCCACCAGTTGCAGCAGATCACGTCTTTGAATCCGAATCGTCGCCAGCCAACTACGACTGCGCTGTTGCGGCTGATACTCCCACTTCAGCAGATGTCCCAGCAACACACTCAAGCGATGCCGCAGTTCTTGCCGTTGTTGTTTCCCCAACGCTTCGATCTCCTCAATCACATGGGGTAGATCAAGCTGCCCCCACTGTTGCTGCCGCAGCAATTTAACCTGCACTTGAGTCCAGGCATAAAAATCTTGCTTGTAGAGGTGAGAGTCAGGCATCCGCTCAGCTACCCATAGTTGGATCTGCGATCGCACCCATCACAGCACCTCGATTGTAGGCGATCGCCCCACTTACCCTCTCAGAATCGCAGCACCCGCCAGCGGTGTCATTTCGGCAAGGGCACCGATCGCGGCTGTAAACAACTTGCCGGGTTGCAGATCGTCTTTCACCAGATTCCAGAGCCGTTGCACTTCTTCGGTGTGAATGCGATCGTCTTCTGTCAGGGCAATCAGGATTTGGCGGCGGAGGAACTTGCCCTCATCCGAGAGCAAAAATTGAAGGCCGAGTTGGGCTGAGGGGAGAAAATCGAAATTGCCATTGGTACGGGCGATCGCGATCAGGTTCTCCAACCGATGCCACTGAAGCTTGCCATCTTTGAACAGGATCTCCAGCAAGCGCCGCCGCAGTTGGGGCGATTCTCCCGTCAACAGGCGTTTGGCAATGTAAGGATAGGCGACTTCCACAATCTTGAAGTTGGGATTAATCGTCAGGGCTAACCCTTCTTGCGTCACCAGCGAGCGAATAATCAGCGCAAAGGTGGCAGGCACGCGGAACGGATATTCGTACATCAACTCTGAGAAGCCATCCGTGATGGTTTTGAAGTTGAAGTCCCGCACACTTTCACCGATCGCATTCGAGAAGACCGCTTCCAGAGCAGGCACAATCGGGCGAATGTCCACATCCGGCGTGAGGAAACCCAGTTTCACAAAGTCCTTCGCCAGATCGTCATAATCCTTGTTGATCAGATGCACCACCGCATCCACGAGCGTTTCCTTCGTCGGCTCGTCTAACTGATCCATCATCCCAAAGTCGATGTAGGCCATCTGGGCAGAAATCGGTTCAGTGGGAGCAGTCCCGTTCACTTCGCACTGCGGTGCCATCGCGAACAGGTTGCCGGGGTGGGGGTCAGCATGGAAAAAGCCATGTTCCAGGAGTTGCTGCAAGCCGCTGGTGACACCAATCTCGATCAATTCATCGCTGGCAAGTCCGGCTTCCCTGATGCGATCGGTATCCGTCAGCTTGTAGCCATGAATCCATTCCAGGGTCAACACGCGATGGCTACAGTAGCGCCAGTAAATCGACGGCACTTTGACGCGCGGATCATTGCGGAAGTTGGTCGCGAATTTCTCGGCGTTACGACCTTCGTTCAGGTAATCAATTTCTTCAAAGAGCTTGGCGCCAAACTCATCCACAATTAGCGTCAGGTCATGCCCTAAATTCAGCGGCAACCAGGGCGCAAATAAACCCGCTGCCCATCGCATCAAGTACAGATCCAGCGTTAGCACGGGGAGCAAATTGGGTCGCTGCACCTTCACGGCCACTTCTTCACCACTGTAAAGGCGGGCGCGGTAAACCTGGCCTAAACTAGCGGCGGCCACCGGAGACGGCGAAATCTCCTGATACATCTCACCCACAGTGCGTTCGAGTTGCGTTTCGATGATGTCGAAGGCGATCGCGTTTGGGAAGGGTGGCAGTTGATCCTGAAGCTTCGTCAACTCTTCCAGAAAATCCTTCCGCACCAGATCGGGACGGGTGGAAAGTGCCTGTCCGACTTTAATGTAAGTCGGCCCCAGGGCAATCAGAATCCGTCGCAGTTGCTCTGCCCGTCGCGGCTGATGGGCGGCAACACCGTTTTGGAGCTTGTCGAACTGGACACCCAGGAGTAGACCTAAAAACGAAAACACCACGCGGAGGCTGCGCCAGATTGCCAGCCAGGGGCGAAAGCGATAATATCGAGCGATCGCGTCAGCGTCATACCGTCTCAACCGAGCAAGGGGATGTTGACCCACCGTTTCATCAACCTCTTAACGAAAGCCAAATCAGCAAACCAGAGAGGCTCGGGAGCAACTCGACGCAATCGACGGCATACACCGAATTCCAATGGCTGCGCTGAATTCCTCAACCAACCCTCATCACCGAGCATTTTCAGAATCGACACCAGCGGTCATAATTCCGACAAATGCTTTGTAATCATTTATTAAATATAGTATAGAAAACTACAAAGAGATCAGCCATCAAATCTCTCTATCTTAGGTATTTATTCTTATTCGCGATCTGGGAGAGAAACCCCTGCGCCAGCCCAGATCACGAATCCGGGTTACGGTTTGACGTAATTCGGCTCTGGAGAAATTTCTCCCATCCGACCCAGCGGCCAGAAGCGGACGATCGCCCGTCCAATAATATTTTCGCGCGGCACAAATCCCCAGTAGTGGCTATCACAGCTGTTGTTGCGATTGTCGCCTAGCACCAGATAGGAATTCGCTGGCACCACTCGCGGGCCATACTGGTATTCCGGCACTTCCTGTAAGTAGTCTTCCTGTAATGCCTGCCCGTTCACAAACACGCGCCCTTCTTTCACTTCGACCGTCTCTCCCGGCAGCGCAATGATCCGCTTAATATAAGCATCCTTGCTGGTAGAAGCGGCGTTGGGGCCAGTACAAACCACCGAGGCTTCATCCGGCGGCATAAACACCACAATGTCTCCCCGCTGCGGATCTTTAAACCGATAGCTGACCTTATCCACAATCAGCCGATCATCGACTTGCAGCGTCGGCACCATCGATCGCGAGGGAATGTAACGGGCTTCCGCCACAAATGTCCGAATTCCAAAAGCCAGCACTGCACTCAAGCCGAGGGTTTTGAGAATTTCCATCCACACATTTTCCCGTGTGGGGGGAGTTACAGGCTGTTTACTGGGATCTGGCTCTGGACTGTTAACTTGGGACATAGCAGATTGAAAAGTTACAAGAAGTTGAGTGGGCAGCGGTTATCAGGCAAATTGCCGTTTAATGAAAACCTGGAGTCTTAGAGTGTAACACTCACGCTGATTGAGTTCTGTGGATGCACCAGGCGAATTAAGGAACGCGATCGCCCCAGACTGAACATCGCGGGGTTGCGATCGCCAGACTTACCATCACGTCGTCTTACCCGCTCAATAGTCTATTCTAATCTGCAAATTTAATTCCCTCACCGATCATGACTGTCCCCTTGCCGCTCCTGATTCAACACGCCCAAATCTTGCATCCTGACGGCAAAATGCGTCCCGGTGATGTCTTGCTACGGGCGGGCAAAATTGAGCAAATTGCCCCTGCCATCACGCCGCCTGACCCCGACACCATTAGAATCATTGACGCGACTGGCTTAATTTTGTTGCCCGGTGTGATCGATCCCCAGGTGCATTTTCGGGAGCCAGGACTGGAATATAAGGAAGACTTGTTTACTGCCAGTTGTGCCTGTGCCCGGGGCGGCGTGACCTCCTTCCTGGAAATGCCCAACACCCGCCCCCTCACTACCACTCAGGCCACGCTGGACGATAAACTGCAACGTGCCGCCTCGAAGTGCGTGGTCAATTACGGCTTCTTCATTGGCGCCACCGCAGAAATGTTGCCCGATCTCCTGGATGCCAATCCCGTCTGTGGCATCAAGATTTTCATGGGATCCATGCACGGTGCGTTGTTGATTGATCAGGCAGACCTGCTGGAACAGATTTTTGCCAAGGGCGATCGCCTGATTGCTGTCCATGCTGAAAATCAGGAACGCATCAAGCAACGCCGCGAGGAATTTGCAGGCATCACCGACCCCGCAATTCATTCCCAAATTCAGGACAATCAAGCGGCTTTGGAAGCAACCCAATTAGCCCTCCAGTTGTCCAAGAAATACCAGCGGCGGCTCCACATTTTGCATATGTCCACAGCGGAAGAAGCCGACCTGATGCGGCAGGAGAAGCCCGCCTGGGTGACGTGTGAAGTCACGCCCCAACATTTGCTAATGAACACGACGGATTACGCCCGCATTGGCACCCTGGCACAAATGAATCCCCCCCTGCGATCGCCCCACGATAACGCCGTCCTGTGGCAAGCCTTGCTGGATGGCGTGATTGATTTCATCGCGACCGATCACGCGCCCCATACCTTAGAGGAAAAAGCCAAAGACTATCCCAACAGCCCCTCCGGGATGCCAGGTGTGGAAACCTCGCTAGCGCTAATGCTGACCCAGGCCGCACAGGGACGCTGTACCGTGGCTCAGGTCGCCCATTGGATGTCTACTGCTGTAGCGAAAGCCTATCGGATTCCCCATAAAGGCGCGATCGCCCCTGGCTATGATGCGGATTTAGTCCTGGTCGATTTGCAGAATTACCACGCCCTCACGCGGGCAGAAGTTCTTTCCAAGTGCGGCTGGAGTCCCTTTGAAGGCTGGAATTTGACTGGCTGGCCCGTCATCACCATTGTCGGTGGGCAGGTGGTGTACGAACAGGGCAAAGTCAAGACCGACGTGCGCGGACAGGCACTCCGGTTTGATGCCGAGGCAATTTGATTACGCTCGCAACCAGGCAAAGACATCCTGCACCGTCAGCGTTAAGGCGCTGGCAAACACGGGTACGGGTAACCATTGATCTGCCACATCAAAGACGGCTGTTTCTTGTTGCGGTCGATACACAAAAATGGTTTTCTCATCCGGGTCAATCAGCCAGCC
>JAIXVO010000453.1 GCA_027482985.1 Cyanobacteriota bacterium | reverse complement strand
GATTGATCGTTAAACTCCGTAGCAGCGATCGCCCATTTGCCGCCGGTAGCGTTGTCGAGACAGGCGTTTGACGTTGGGTGTGAGCGGCTAACCCCACCCCCCAGCCATAAGCACCAGGCGTTGATCCCAGCATGTCGTAGAAGACCGCCCAGGCGAAAAATTGGGGCCCCACCAGATTGAGCGAGACGGGAAACCCAATATATCCCGTATTGCCGACCATCGCCGCCAGTAAGAAGCTGGTGCGGGTGCGCGGATTCCAGGAGGTCGGCACCCACCGGAGAAATAAGTAAGCACAGCCAGCGCCACCCAGGATCGCGACCCAGGCGATCGCTGGAGCGAGCCACAGCGACCACGACACCTGAGCATGGCGGAGAAAAGCCAGAATGCCCAGCGGTACGCCAATCCAAAACAGAAACTGACCGAGGAAGGTGGCCATCCGGGGGGGTAAGCACCGCCCCAAGAGCCACCCCAAACTCGTCCAGCCGATCAGCGGTAGATAAATCGCCAGTAGTTGGGGAAAAGGCATGTTGGCAAGAGCCAGAAAATTTCGTTCGATCACAGAATGAAAATTGCTGTGCGACGGCAATTCATAGTGCTAAGATGTTGCTCGATTAAGGTGTCGCTTGACAGAGACCAGGTGAGCAAGTAAGGAGTTGAATGCTTGGACAAGGTGAGTGGAGCAGACAATTCTGCAAATATTGCGGCGCGGGTCTCGGATGACATTCCCATCGCCCAGCGTGAAACACCTGTAACGGTCTCGAAGCCGACCTTCAATAAATCTTACTTACTGGGTGGACTGGCTGGGGTGGGCATCTTGGCCGCCGGAGCGGGGGCTTTTGCGTCTTTCCAGTTGCAGCGATCGCAGGTTTCGACCGCTAGCCTGGCTTCCATTACCGCCAGCCCTGTTAAACCTACCGCATCCCCAGCCCCCGTCGCAACGACCAGCCCCCCCGCCGCGAATGCCGATTCGCTGTTGGGCCATTTGCGTTACGCGGAAGCACCACCATCGGCTCTCGCCCCCATTGTGCCGGATGGCAGCATCAAACTCCGACAAGCCGCCGCGCAAGCCTATCAGCAGATGGAAGCAGCCGCCCGGCAGGATGGAGTCATTTTGGTGCCCATATCTGGGTTTCGGTCGTTAACCGATCAAGATTATTTGTTTTTTGGCAAAAAAGCGGAGCGCGGTCAGGTGGCGGCTGAACGGGCTAAGGTGAGCGCTCCTCCTGGCTATAGTGAACATCACACGGGTTATGCCATTGATCTGGGGGATGGCAATGTGCCTGCGACCAACTTGAGTGAGTCGTTTGAAAATACGCCCGCCTTCCGCTGGCTGAAGGCCAATGCTGCTTTCCATAGCTTTGAAATTTCTTTTCCCAAAGGTAACAAGCAGGGCGTGACCTATGAGCCCTGGCATTGGCGCTTTGTGGGCGATCGCCAGAGTTTAGAAACGTTCTACAAAGCCCGAACCCTGAAATAACGCCACCATGAGCCAATTAAGTCTAAATCTGGTCGCCATTTCGGTGTTCCTGATGACGCTCTCGGCGTTGTTGGGGCCGCTGATCCATCTCTCCCCCGTCGTGCCCGCGATCGCGACAGCAGGAGTCTTGGGACTGGCGGCAGTCGATACCTGGAACTGGCAGGGGAATGGTGCTGCCATGTTCCTGGATTGGGTGGCGGGTTGGTCGGGGGCGCATCGCGATCGCGTCGTGCAGCATGAGGCGGGACACTTTCTGGTGGCGGCGCACCTCCAGATCCCAGTCACCGATTACACCCTCAACGCCTGGGAAGCCTTTCGCAAAGGGGTGCCGGGACAGGGTGGGGTGCAGTTTGACACGACCGAACTGGAAGCTGAACTGCAACAAAAGACCCTGTCCGCTCTCCTCTTGGATCGCTACTGCACGATCTGGATGGCAGGAGCGGCCGCAGAACATTTGCTGTATGAAGATATCCAGGGGGGGCGCGATGATATCCAAAAGTTACGGCTGACCTTGAGCCAATTGCGCTTTTCAGGCACGGCAATCGATCAGAAAGAGCGCTGGGCGGCGTTACAGGCCAAAACCATCTTGCAGGAAAACTGGGAAACGTTTGAGCAATTAGTGGCAGCGATGCAGCGTCGAGCCCCTGTCAGTGAATGTTGGCAACTCTGTCACGGCGCTGGTCAGTCGGCAGTTGAGCCTGAGCGATCGGAACCGGGAGCAAATTGCCTCTAATTGCGTCTGACCTTTTCAGGAACACGTTAAAGTAATGAGTAAGTAAAATTGCTGGAGTGCTGACACCAGATCCAGAATTGGTATGGGGTCGCACTGAACCTTATTGACCCGGTCGGAGGAGTCCATGAAGCCACAACACAAGATCGCGATCGCTCGGCAGTCCACCCTGCGAGTGCTGTTAGGAATGACTGTCGGAGTCAGTTGCCTGCTGACGAGTGCGCTGCCAGCCAGCAGCCAGGTTGCCCGTCCCACACCGCTAGAAGATTTGCAAACCAAGGACGGTAGCGATTTCTTTAATGGTCGCAGCAATGGGCAAACGGGCAGCGTCATGAATTTTATCCAAAACGCGATTATTGGTGCGCCCCGCAGTATGGACGAATTTTCGGCGGAGCAGCAAGGTAATTTTAACGATGCGGCTTCCCAGTTTCGCAAACAGCAGGCAGAACTGCTACGGAAACAACAAGCCCAGCCTAATTCAACCCCCAATGTGGCTCCCTTACCAAACAGCGCAGCCCCCAATTAAGGCTGGTTCCCAATTCAGGACTCAGGCTTGCCACTGGTGATTGAGAGGGGGCTGGCGAAGCGTCGCCGTCGTCTAGGGGGGCGGCGGCACCGAGACAAACATATATCGCTGCGTGTCCCCTGCCTTCATGGGTGCAACAGTGACATAGACGGGGGTTTCGTTGCGATCGCCTGCGGTCTGGAAGTTAACTTTGCCGATTGCCCCTTTGGCCTCAAAACTGGGATTGGCTAAACGCCGTTGAATGCTGATGCGGCTGGGATCTTGAGGGATCGCGGTGGCTAAAGCCTGCGTGGCATCGTAGGCGAGAGCAGTGCGCCAACTGATCGTGTCCGGATTGCCCCAGAGTTGGGTGGCGGTTTGGGCAAAGGGCGATCGCAGCATATCAATCGGCACCGCTAGGACGACCGAAGTAGCTGCGGTCTTGCCAAATTGCAACAGCTTGCGGTTAAAGAAACTATCTCCTGCCAGAATCGGCAACTGGCGATTGTTGACCTCCACTAGCCGCACTGCCCGATCCATTACTTCATTGTCGGGAGCCAGCATTAAGACCTCTGCCCCTTTCGCGATCGCCTGGTTGAGACTGGCTTCGGGATCGAAGTCTGGTTGCGCCAAGTCAAACTCTGCCACGGTTTGCACACCCGCTGCCCCACTATAGATCAGCGCGTTTTTGAATTCTTCCTTGAGGGACTGACTGTATTTGCTGTTGCGGTTATGAAAGATCGCTACTTTGCGTTTTTTCAGGCGGGTCAGCAGGTAATTTTTGAGGGCATTGGCGGTCTGTTTATCGTTGGGCATGGTGCGGAAGATGTAATTGCCCAGGGTGGAGAGAGTGACGGCAGAACTGACGGGAGCCACCAGGACTAAGCCCCGCTCCTGATACACTTTGCCTGCTGCCAAACTGGTGTCACTGGTGCCGTGTCCCACCACGCCCAAAATCTCTGGCTGATTCGCTAAATCTTGTGCCAGTTGAGCCGCCATATCCACCCGATTACTATCATCTGCGATCACCACTTTCAAGGGGACACCGTTAATTCCCCCAGCTCGATTGATTTCATCCTGCGCTTGGGCCACCCCTCGCAACAGTTCCATCGCTGAGGTGACCGAGCCGCTACTAATGGGGGCGACGACGGCGATCGCGTAAGACTTGTTGTCCTGAATCCGGGCGTTGTTCAGGTAAATCAACACTTCGGGATCGGCAGGGAGTTGTTGCCGCGCCACTGATAGCGCCGCGATCGCCCGTTCGTAATCGCCACTCGCCAGTAAATCAATGCCTGTTTGCTTCTGGGGATTAACTTGCCAGGTGACGAGCGACTTTTCGCCAGCACTGATGCGATCGTTGGTTTTGAGATCGGTCAGCGAGTTGTTGACCGTCGTCAGTCCTAGGGGCGATTGGAAGCCGGAGTCGGCAAAACTGCGCACCAGAACCGCGACGGCTAATGTCCCCGCGATCGCGAGTAAGATGCGCTTCGCAGTTTTGCCGCCGGGGAAGCCGCCGAGTTGGGTCGTGAGTCGGCTTTGCGACTGGGTGACGGGATTGACCACTGTGGCTAACTGGGTGATGCCGCCATGCGTGGCTTGCAGCATGGTCTTGTTTGCCAGCAACGTGGGAGCGGTGGAAATGACGCGTCGCAGCGCTTGCAGTGCCTCACTGGCAGACTGGTAGCGATCGTTGAAATGGTAGCGCGTCATCGTCGTCAGCACGGCGGCGAGCTCATCCGACACGATCGCCTGATCTCGCCACACCACTTCTGAAGAGGTGTAATCGTGGGGCAGTTGAGCCGGGTGCATGCCCGTCAGGGCTTGAATGCCGACCATCCCCAAGGCATACAGATCGCTGGCAAAGCGGGGTCGTCCCATGCACTGTTCGCTGGCGGCATAGCCCGTGGTGTAAATCGGCATACTGAGCGCGGTTTCGCCTGTCGCTTCGGCGATCGTGCTGCCGATCAGCTTGACCGCCCCAAAGTCGATCAACACCAGCTTGCTGTCCTGGCGGCGGCGGATCAGGTTAGCGGGTTTAATGTCGCGATGGATCACCCCTTGCGCGTGGACATACTCCAGCACGCCCAACACGTCTTCCAGGATGGGAATGACTTCGGCTTCCGAGAGCGTCATCCCTTTCACCAGTTCTTCACTCAGGGGATGCCCTTCAATAAATTCTTGCACTAAATAGAACTGCTTGTTCTCTTCAAAATAGGCGAGTAGACGCGGAATCTGGTCATGCTTGCCCAACTGCTCCAGGCTTTCGGCTTCGGCTTGAAACAACCGCCGCACTTGTTGCAAAATGTCGGTGTTCTGGCTGCTAAACGTCAAATGTTTGAGGACACAACGAGGATTGCCAGGACGCTGGGTGTCCTCTGCAATGTAAGTGTGTCCAAAGCCTCCAGAGGCTAAAACATTGATGACCCTGTAGCGTGCTCCAACCAGTTCACCTATCATCGCAATTTACGGAGTGCTGCAGAACTCTCTGACCACAAATCTGAAACTCCTTCGACTCTACCGTGATGGCTGCTATCCTGCCAGCGTTAGACAGCTAGGTTAACAATTAAAGT
>JAIXVO010000380.1 GCA_027482985.1 Cyanobacteriota bacterium | reverse complement strand
TTCCTTTCATTTAAAGGATTTACAGTCGCCGTGACCGCCTCGCAGCCCCACGCTGGACAGCAGGCTTGGACGGGGCGCTTAATTCGGCGCGATGAAGCGGCTGTGCATTTAAGTTTGAAAGGGCGGGCGATCGCTATTCCACGCGAGATTATTACCAAGGTTCAACTGGTCGAAGGTGAGTGAATCAGCGCTCAAGTTCAGACCAACGTTCATGCCCTGGGTTGCCCCACCCATTTGTTTAATTCACGATTTTGCCATCCTCACATTACGGAGAATTCAGTTATGTCAATGGTTGCCCTCCCTGGACTCAGAGACATGATTGACAATATCAGTCGCGAGCGGAACTTACCCAAAACTTCAGTTCAGGCCGCTTTACGAGAAGCATTGTTGAAAGGCTATGAGCGCTATCGCCGCACCCAACGGTTGGATAGCGGCAGTTTTGATGAAGATTATTTTTTGAACTTTGAAGTCGAACTGGATATTGAAGAAGAAGGGTTTCGAGTCCTCGCCACGAAGACGATTGTGGAGGAAGTCGATAACCCCGATCACCAAATTGCCCTCCAAGAAGTGCAGGAAGTAGCGGCCGAGGCGCAACCGGGAGATACGGTGGTGTTAGATGTGACACCGGATCAGGGTGATTTTGGGCGGATGGCCGCGATTCAGACGAAGCAGGTGTTGTCCCAGAAGTTGCGGGATCAGCAACGCAAGTTAGTCCAGGAAGAATTTCAGGATTTAGAAAGTACGGTCTTACAGGCGCGCGTCCTCAGATTTGAGCGGCAATCGGTGATCATGGCGGTCACGAGTGGGTTTGGGCAACCGGAAGTAGAAGCGGAATTGCCGAAACGAGAACAACTACCGAATGATAACTATCGGGCGAATGCCACCTTCAAGGTCTATCTGAAGCGCGTTTCGGAAGGTTCCCATCGCGGGGCCCAACTGCTGGTATCGCGAGCCGATGCCGGGCTGGTTGTCTATCTGTTTGCCAACGAAGTTCCAGAAATTGAGGATGAAATTGTGCGGGTGGTGGCGATCGCTCGAGAAGCCAATCCCCCCTCGCGATCAGTGGGGCCGCGCACCAAGATTGCGGTCGATACCTTGGAACGGGATGTTGACCCAGTCGGCGCTTGTATTGGGGCACGGGGTTCCCGCATTCAAGTGGTCGTGAATGAATTACGAGGCGAAAAAATTGATGTAATTCGCTGGTCGCCCGATCCCGCTACCTATATTGCCAATGCCCTCAGCCCCGCCCGCGTCGATGAAGTCCGCTTAGTCGATCCAGAGGGTCGCCAAGCTCATGTTTTAGTGGCAGAAGATCAGCTCAGTTTAGCGATCGGCAAAGAAGGGCAAAATGTTCGTCTAGCAGCGCGTCTGACCAACTGGAAAATCGACATTAAGGACACGGCGAAATACGATTACGAGGCGGAAGACCGGAAGGCAGCGGCGATCGCGGCGGAAAATCAAAGTCGCGCCTTTGCTGCCGACTATGAAGAAGAGTATGACGATGAAGAAGAGTATCTGGAAACCGAACCAGAAGCCGCCGAAGCCGCACCCTTACCAGAACCGGATGAAGTTTTAGACGAGGCTTAGGAGCCTGCATCTCATCGTGAAACCGAATCTTCGGCGTTGCCTGGTCTGTCGCAGAACGGCACCCAAATCTGAATTTTGGCGCATTGTGCGAGTATATCCGTCGCACGCGATCGCGATCGCAGCAGGCATGGGCCGTTCTGCCTACTTGTGCCCCACCACCGAGTGTTTGAAGGGCGCGCAAAAAAAGAACCGCTTGGGGCGGGCGTTAAAAGCGACTGTCCCAGAGCACATTTACCATGAACTAACCTGTCGTTTAATGAATCCGCTCGTTGCAAAAGATGAGCCAAAACGATAAGGTAGAAGTCCGACGTGACAGAACCTGATGTTAAGTGCTTAGAGGAGCTTGGTGATTTCAGTTGAACGGACTGTGCGGTTTAGCAGCCCCACCTGTCTGAACAGCCCCACAAGAGAAAAACTGTTCCACAAGGTCGCTCTCAGCCGATTCCCATCAAAACGGCTACAGGTTCAAAAGATTTGTGCAAAATTTGAGAGTGGCTGCTCACAAATAGGTGAGTGCGGTTACGATCACTAGAAGACTAGTGATTGCGAATCAGCCTAACGCCGTATGATGGGCGAAGTGCCTGAGATTTAGAATCATAAGGTCTGATTGTTGATCGGATGTCATTTTAGGCAAAACGGTAGGCAACTATGTAAAACCTGGGTAAAGTACGGAGAGGAAAGGACTGGATGAATAGTGGCAAAGTCAGAATTTACGAGCTATCACGGGAACTAAACTTGGATAATAAGGACATATTGGCAGTTTGCGAACAACTGAATATTTCTGTGAAAAGTCACAGCAGTACCATTTCCGACTCCGAAGCTGAGCAGATTCGGACCGCTGCTGAGACTTACGCCGCCAGTCATGCCTCTTCGATGAAGCCAACACCAAATCGGCCCGCCAGCAATCAACCAGCCCCAGAAGGCAAGGTTCGCATTTCTGCGCCAGTCCAAAAGAAACAGCAAATTGTGGCCATTAAATCGGTGACCCGTCAGTCCCTAGAAGCGCCCACGCCGCCGACACCTAATGCGGGTCAGGTCAGCACCAGTCCAGCTCCGACACCGCAAAAGCCCGTAGTTCAAAGTCGGCCCGCGATCGCGCCCCTGACTGAACCGGAATCTGGCGCAGATGTGCCCGAAGCGGAGCCTGTCGCAGTTGCGGCACCTCCTGTGGAGGCCCCCACCGAAGTCGCACCGACGACCACGACTGTGCCCCCACTGGCAGAGCCAGAAGTGGAGGGAGCCGCTGCCCCTGCGCCGGAATTGGTCGTGCCACCGCAACGGAGTGAAGCACCTGCATCCGTCTCCAGCGCCAAGCCAAATCTTTCGAATCGACCCATTTTGAAGCGGGTCAAAGTCGAAGGTACCGGAGAGCGCTCTACCACAGCGGCTCCCACCAAAGCGGGAGAAGCGCCTGTGGGTCGAACACCCAAGCCGCCTGTCAAATCAGCGATTGCCCCTCCTTCGCGCCCCGCTCCCAATCGACCGGGAGCCCCTCGCGCTCCGGAGAAACCCGTTCGGCCGCAACAGCAAACGATCGTCGAATTGCGCCGTCCGAAACCCGTTCGGCCTGATGGCGAAGAAGGAACCGCAGCGAAACTGCCGGGAGCGGCTGGCGAAGACAGCATCTTAAAAACTAGACCCCGGCGGGAAGCTGATTTAGGCGGACCACCCCGGATACCAGGGGATGAAACGCAGCCGCTCCAGCCACGTCCGACTCTCCCGAAAACCAAGAAAGCGAAAGAGTGGGAAGAGGAAGAAGAAGGCAAGGAGTTTGCCAATAAAACGGCGAAAGTCGGCACGAAAACTAAGCGACGGGCGCAACCCAATCTGGATGAAGACGAAGATCTGGATCTGCTCCTGGATGAAGATCAAGATGATGAAGACGCACCTGTGCAAGTGAGCTTGTCTCTGGTGCGCCCCGCGAAACCGAAAGCTTTGCGGCAAGCCACGATCAAGCCTGTTGCCTCGCCTGCGCCCAGAGGGAAAAAGATCACCTCGCGCGATCGCCGGGAGCGCCGCGAACAGGAAGCGAAAGTCGAAAAGCCAGAGCTGATTACCCTCCAGGGCAGTTTAACGGTGCAAGAACTCGCTGCCTTGATGATGATTCCAGAAACGGACATCATTCGGACTCTGTTCATGAAGGGCATCATGGCCACCGTGACCCAAACCCTGGATATCAAAACTGCCACCATGGTTGCGGAAGAGTTAGGGGTCGTGGTGGAAACGGGCACGAAGCAGTCAGAAGCCCGCAAGGTCACAGAAATGCTGGCCGTGGAAGACTTAGAAAATCTCCATCGCCGTCCGCCCGTCGTCACCATCATGGGGCACGTTGACCACGGTAAAACCTCGCTGCTGGACTCCATTCGGAAAACGAAAGTGGCTCAGGGCGAAGCGGGTGGCATCACCCAGCACATCGGAGCCTACCATGTGGATGTCGAACACAATGAGAAAATGCAACAGGTCGTGTTCCTCGACACCCCTGGTCACGAAGCGTTTACCGCAATGCGGGCGCGGGGTGCGAGAGTCACGGACATTGCCATTCTGGTGGTAGCGGCAGACGATGGGGTGCAACCGCAAACCATTGAGGCCATTAGCCACGCGAAAGCGGCTGAAGTGCCGATCATTGTGGCGATCAACAAGGTGGATAAGGAAGGGGCACAACCCGATCGCGTCAAACAGGAACTCACCGAATTTGCCTTAGTCCCAGAAGAGTGGGGCGGCGAAACGATCATGGTGCCTGTGAGTGCTTTGACGGGTGAGAACCTGGATACTTTGTTAGAGATGGTGTTGCTGGTCGCAGAAGTCGAAGACCTGAATGCCAACCCGGATCGCCCCGCGAAAGGTACGGTCATTGAAGCTCACCTGGATAAGGCCAAAGGTCCTGTTGCTACTTTACTGGTTCAAAACGGGACGTTGCGCGTCAGCGATGTGCTGGTGGCGGGTTCCGTCTTTGGGAAAGTGCGGGCAATGGTGGACGATCGCGGTCAACGGGTGAAGGAAGCGGGTCCTTCGTTTGCCGTGGAGGTGTTGGGCTTAACCGACGTGCCTGCGGCTGGGGACGAGTTCGATGTGTTCCTGGACGAGAAAGAGGCGCGATCGACTTCTTCTGACCGGACAGACGAACAACGGCAATCCCGACTGCTGGCAGCGATGTCCTCTCGTCGCGTCAGTTTGAATACCCTGTCGGCACGGGCACAGGAAGGCGAACTGAAAGAACTGAACCTGGTCTTAAAGGCCGATGTTCAAGGTTCTGTCGAAGCCATTCTGGGTTCCTTCAAGCAGTTACCGCAAAATGAAGTGCAGGTGCGGGTGTTGTACGCCGCTCCGGGTGAGATTACCGAAACGGATGTGGATTTGGCGGCTGCCAGTTCTGCCGTCATTATCGGGTTCAACACGACATTGGCTCCAGGTGCCCGCCAAGCGGCGGATCGCCTGGGTGTGGATGTGCGCGACTACAACATCATCTACAAGCTGCTGGATGACATTCAGGCGGCGATGGAAGGATTGCTTGATCCCGAATTGGTCGAGGAAGCGCTCGGTCAGGTGGAAGTGCGGGCGGTCTTCCCCGTGGGTCGCGGTCAGGTGGCGGGTTGTTATGTCCAGAATGGCAAGATCATTCGGAATTGCAAGATTCGCATCCGGCGCGGCGGCAATGTAATTCAGGAAAGCAACCTGGATTCTCTCAAACGGATGAAGGAAGATGCGCGGGAAGTCAATGCTGGGTATGAGTGCGGTATCGGTGTCGATGATTTCAATTCCTGGGAATTGGGCGACATCATTGAAGCCTACCGGATGATCTCCAAGCGTCGGACGCTGTCCAAGTAACCGCTAGAGGGACGAATACACCCTCAACGAAGATTCAAACAGGGAGCAAGGTCATGATCTTGCTCCTTTTTCATGGCAACGAAAAGTGTGCTGTCGAGAAAGAATAGTACTAAAGTATTGAAGTGGTTTCTTCCGGTGGGATGCGGTATGCCCTTAAAACAGTCCCGAATTTGGCACTTATTGAAGGAAAAGCGATCGCATTTTGAATCCTTTGATCAGGCTGCCTTACTCGCCTTAAGGCAATATCGCGCCGCTTTAGCCGCCGAGTCACAAGTCGGGAATGAGGACTTGTTGGCCCAGTTGCAGGAGTTGGAGCCGCTCGATCGGGGGGCTGAACCATTAGAACCGCTGGGACAAGATCCCAACTGGATTAAAGCGGCGGGTTTAACCTGGCAAAATCGGGAGGAAAGTTTGGCCTGGGTGCGCGATCGCCTCACGGATGTCTCCACATTCGCTGTCGATGGTTCTCAGATTTATCCCGGTAAGGACTTATCAATCCCGATCGCCCTGGTGCAAATCGGCTGGTTTGAGAACTTGCATTCTGCCACCGCTCGCTACGAGAAAGATGTGGATGTGGATGTAATGACTCCCTTCGACCTGAAGGCCACCAGTAGCGGCGAACCCGTCGATCGTCGGGTGAATATGCGCCGCTTCCAGATGGAAACCGAACGGCTGATCCAATACATGGATGACCATTCCAACACGGGTAACTGTCTGGCCTTTTTCGATGGCTCCCTCGTCGTCACCTTTGCGGAAGCCTTTGACGAAGCCACCCGCAATTTTTATGTGGAGTGTGTGGTGGAGCTGCTCAAAGCCAGCCAGCAGTATCGCGTGCCGTTAGTCAGTTACATCGATACGACTTATGCGCGGGATCTGGTCGTCATGCTGCAACGACTGAAT
>JAIXVO010000301.1 GCA_027482985.1 Cyanobacteriota bacterium | reverse complement strand
GGGAGATCACCACTAAAACATTTGCCTATACCAACCATACGCTGTTACCCGAAGCTTTAGAGCGCTGGCCTTTGGGAATGTTTGCGAATCTCTTACCGCGTCATCTAGAAATTATTTACGAAATCAATCGGCGGTTTCTCGATGAAGTCCGCATTAAGTTCCCGGATGATTTCGATCGCATTCGCCGCATGTCCATTATTGATGAGAGTGGCGATCGCTATGTGCGGATGGCTCACCTCGCCTGTGTCGGCAGTTTTGCCGTGAACGGAGTCGCGGCACTGCATAGCGAGTTGCTGAAGCAGACCACACTGCACGACTTCTACGAGATGTATCCGGAGAAGTTCACGAATGTCACCAATGGTGTCACGCCTCGCCGCTTCATCGTCCTGAGTAATCCCCGGTTGGCGAATCTGATTACCAGCAAAATTGGTGAGAGTTGGATCAAAAACCTGGATGATCTGCGGAAATTAGAGCATTACATTCATGACCCCAGTTTCCGCCAGGACTTTCGCACCGTGAAACAAGCGGTGAAGCAAGATTTGGCGGATTACATTCAGGCGAATTACAGCCTTTCCATCGATCCCCACTCACTGTTTGATATTCAAGCGAAACGCATTCACGAATACAAACGGCAACATCTGAATGCCCTTTACATCATCACGCTGTATAACCGGATCAAAGCGAATCCTGACCTGGATATCACGCCCCGCACCTTCCTGTTTGGTGGCAAAGCAGCACCCGGTTACTTCATGGCGAAACTGATCATCAAGTTGATCACCTCGATCGCCGATGTCGTGAACCATGACCCCGATGTGCGCGATCGCATCAAAGTCGTCTTTATGAAAGACTACAACGTGAAATTCGCCCAACGGGTTTACCCCGCTGCCGACCTCTCAGAGCAAATCTCGACCGCTGGCAAAGAAGCCTCTGGCACCGGCAACATGAAGTTTTCCATGAACGGTGCCCTGACCATCGGCACCCTTGACGGTGCCAATATCGAAATTCGCGATGCCGTGGGTGCCGATAACTTCTTCCTGTTTGGCTTAACGGCGGCAGAAGTGCAAGCGAAGAAAGCCGCAGGTTACAACCCCTGGGACGACTACCACGGCCACGATGAGCTGAAACTGGCGATCGATCGCCTCGCCTCCGGCTACTTTTCCCACGGCGATCCCAACCTGTTCCGCCCCCTGCTCGATGCCCTCCTCTATCGCGACGAATACCTCGTGCTGACCGATTTTGCCGCTTATGTAGCGTGTCAAGATCTCGTCAGCCAAGCCTACCGCGATCAAGACCACTGGATCCGGATGTCCATGCTCAACGTCGCACGCATGGGCAAATTCTCCAGCGATCGCTCCATCCGCGATTACCTCCAAACCATCTGGAAAACACCCGCCGTCCGAGTGGAAGTGCCGGAATACAGCCAGACGAATGGGGATTTGCAGTTGACTTTTTAGGGAAGTGGTAATGGGTAATGGGTAATGGGTTAGCTGGAGATGTTGGGGTTTGATATCTGATGACCCTTCGCCTTGGTGATTCTGAATTGAGGCTTTGCCAACATTCTCAACCCAACCCCTCACACCCCCAAGCCCATTACCAATTACCAATTACCAATTACCAATTACCAATTACCAATTCATTACTAATTACCCAACTCCATGAAACCTTTGCTCCATCGCACCAAAATTGTGGCCACGATCGGCCCTGCTAGCGATTCGCCGGAGATGATGCGCAAATTATTGTTAGCTGGGATGAATGTGGCGCGGCTCAACTTTTCGCATGGGAACTATGCGGATCATGCCTCTCGCATTCAACGGCTACGAGCGGCGGCTGATGAATTAGACTTGCCGTTAATGCTGTTGCAGGATTTGCAAGGTCCGAAGATTCGGGTGGGTGACTTACCCGCCGCTGGCATGATGTTGAACACGGGCGATCGCCTGACACTCGTCCCCATCGCCGATTACACCGAACAACCCCACACTGTTGGCATTGACTACCCCTACGTTGCCGAAGAAGCAGAACCGGGGACGCAAGTGTTGTTAGACGATGGTTTGCTGGAATTGCGAGTCGAAAAGATTGATGGGAATGCGGTGCACTGTACGGTGGTAGAAGGCGGCGTACTCAGGAGCCACAAAGGGGTCAATTTCCCAACCTTGAATTTGCGCCTGCCCTCGATGACGGAGAAAGACCGCCGGGATTTGGACTTTGGGATTGAGCAGGGCGTGGACATTATTTCCCTCAGCTTTGTCCGTAAACCGGAGGATGTGCAAACGCTGAAAGCCTTGATCCAGGAGAAGGGGGTCGAGATTCCGGTACTGGCGAAGTTGGAAAAGCCCCAGGCGATCGCGAATCTGGAGGCGATCGTCGATGAGTGTGATGCCATCATGGTGGCGCGGGGGGATTTAGGTGTGGAAATGCGCCCAGAGTCGGTGCCGCTGATTCAAAAGCGGATTATCCAACTCTGCAACCAAAAGGGTATTCCGGTGATTACTGCGACCCAAATGCTGGATAGCATGATTCACAATCCGCGTCCGACCCGGGCAGAGGCCAGCGATGTAGCAAACGCAATTATGGATGGCACCGATGCCGTGATGCTATCCGGTGAGTCGGCAGTGGGCGACTACCCAGTAGAAGCCGTCACCATGCTGGCGCGGATTGCCACGGAAGTTGAACCCGCGATTCAATTTGTCAACTATCCGCCCAATCGCACCGACGATGCCGACGCTATCAGTGAAGCCCTACACGCGATCGATGACACCTTAGAATTGCAGTGCATCGTCGCCTTTACCGAAACGGGGTACACTGCCCAACTCGCCTCCGAGGAGCGACCCCGCACCCCCATCGTCGCCTACACACCCGATGTCAAAATCTACCGCCGCCTCAGTTTGAACTGGGGCATTAGACCCGTTTTGCTCCCCCACTTTGAGGGCGAAACGGTAGAAACCGTGATGCAACGGGTGGAAACGGATTTAGTCCAGCGCCAGTTTGCCGCTCCCGGCGACAAAGTGCTGGTCATGGGGGGAATGCCCTTTGGTACAGCCGGTGCTACCAATTTCCTGAAAATTCACACGATCGCACCTTAGAAATTTGCAGTTGAGTAGACCCCCACAGGTAGGATGGGTTAGGCGCTAGCCGTAACCCATCACAGGGCTATTATGTTCGCTCCCAGCCCTGCAATCTCCCTGCCAGAATCACCTTCACAACGGCGATGGATCGGCACTGATGGGTGGTTGGGGCGATGGTGCCTGATTGGATGGGGACGGTTGTGCCGTAGGGGATGTACTCGGTTGCGCCAGACAAGATTCCAGCGACACCGGTTGCGTGTTCACGATGACAGATTTGTAGCCAGCCGCAGTAAACAGTTGCGTGACCACGAGTTTGGCGCGATCGCTGGCGGTTTGCAGCAGACCTTCCTCACACGCCGCCTTCGTAATTTGCGTCAACGCTTGCTGTTGTGCCAGGGCTTGCAAATCGGGTCCCACATCAGGTCCTAAGCCCAACATCCCCCGGTTGTAGTCGTATACCTGGGAGCGGTTGACATCAATTTTGCGATCCAAAATTTGCGCCGGGGGCAGTTGAATTTGAATCGACTCTGCCGTTACCTGCACCTGTGCCGCTGTAATTTGGCTTAAATCCACCCCCGCTTTGACTTCCCCGTGGGCAATGTAGAGGAGTTTGGTGGTGCCAAACACGAGGCCACCAAAGGCTGCATCCTGTTCCGTGGGAACGACAGCCTGCATGGTAAAAGCGGCAGTCGTCAATTCGCTGACTTCCCGCACCTGTTCTAACACCAGCGATCGCACATCTACTTGGGGCGTTGAGAGTTTGGGAGTCAGCAGGGAAGTGACCCCATGCAGCAGGCGATCGCCCAGTTGAAAGTTGTTGAAGCCCATCAGTAAGACAACGGCGATCGCGCCGCCCGATGCCATCCAGAGGAAGCCCCCCAACCAACTGCCACCTTGCCGAACCCGATAATGGTCGTCTCTCATAAGCCTGCAACCAGGAGATTAATATCAATGTACCATACCAGTCGAGACTGGTTTTGCTTTCTTGTTGTAACAGGTTTTGCGCCCTGGCTGTGGCGCGATCGCACGACAAATTAAAGGAGAATTGAGAGAATTAAGTCTTTACGGTCATTCCCTTGATGATCCAGATCATTCGTACCCGTGCGACACCGGAGCAAATGCAACAGATGCTAGAGGTTTTGGGGATTTACATTAAACTAGCAGTAGATATACAACGAGGCATTTTAGCGGGAGGAGGAGAACTCCATGCGGACTGTGGGCAAGTATTACTGGAGGACGGCAGTGAGCAAGTTCACGTTTGGGGGGCAGACTGGTATCCGCTGAAACAGAGGGTTGGCTATGAATCGTTGATTAACATTCGCCCTCGTGCTGGTAATCGCTCAATGGAAATCCAAGATCCAGAAGTTCGAGAGCAAATTTACAGGATTGTCCAAAATCTCTTAGGAAGTGTGTCATGGCAGTAAATTTAGATAACCTCAAAGCTCAATATTTACAACATGACGTTTCGATGCAGCTTGGTCGGTTAGTTGAAAACTTGACTCAAATTCAGGCATTAGCTCAAGCGGGGACAAAGGCACAAGTTGCCCAAGACCTGATTCGAGAAAGCCAGTTTTTTATTGAATGGATTGTACCTAACCTCCACCTAGAGACAAGCCTGGAGTTAGCGACTGAATTAGTGGAACTGCAACGTCAGCTCAGTCGCTGGAAACTTCACTGGTCAACACTTTGGGCAAGCCCAAGCGATCGCTTCCAGGTTGTCGCCGAGGCTCAGGAGTGGAGCGATCGCGCGATGGCATGTATCATCGCATCGAAGGGCGATCGCTAATCGTGTCCTTTGAACTGAAGCCTGAAACTCAACATTGAAGCCATGTTGAAGTCTACCGATGTTGGGTTTTGCTGGAGCTAACGAAGGATGAATCAACCGCATGATGGCGCTCAACCCAACCGACGAAGCTTGCTGGGTGGGCGATCAGAAGTCTACCTCCCATGCGATGAGATAAAGTAAGTATAACGACTCTTCCCTGAACCATAGAGAACCTGCTAAATTTAGGGGGCTATGCCGATCCTTGAAAACCCGATAAGTTCGTCAACCCTCGCAAATCGCCTAGTATATAAGCGTTACAGCCGTTTTGTTAGATTGCTGATTGCGAATGAAACCCACCTTGTTGACAGGTAAAATGACCCCCGCGAAAACGGGTATCTGGAAGCCCTACGCCGTAAGGGTTTCAGAGGTCGAGGGTTCATTAACTCACTTCCCCGAAAGGGGACGGAAACTGCTGAGCTGGGCCATTTG
>JAIXVO010000516.1 GCA_027482985.1 Cyanobacteriota bacterium | reverse complement strand
CCGCAGCCATGACGCGTCCGCAGGTGTGAGCTTCAGGGGAGGCGCGATCGCGTCAAGTGCAGAATGTCATCAAACTGAAAGCAACTCACCCAATCGTTCAACACTGCGGCCAAATGACTGTAGCAGGGGGGGATGTGGGCGATCAGGTGCAAAATCTTCTCATCCGAGCCTTTGATCGCGGATTGCTCCAATTGCTGCACCCAGTCTAGCGGCATTTGTGCCAGCGCCGTTTGTAAGTCAACTATCGATACGGCAGTCGCGGCGACCACACCCAGAGGCTCCCCCAACGCTGGCACCGCTTCATAAATAAACCGAATCCCCAAGTGCTCACTCAACTTAGTGAGGAGTAAGTTTTCCTGAATCGGCTTGGTCAAAAAATCATCACAGCCCATGTCGATCGCAGTCTGGCGATCGTTGGTAAAGACGCTGGCACTCAGCACAATGATTTTAGTCGTGGTGGAGGGCGCGGTTTGCACTAAGAGGGATTCACCCTCACGCTGCGGGCTGGCAGGGGAGACATGTTGTTCTAGCCTGCGGATGGTTTGAATAGCGGTGATGCCATCCATCACGGGCATCCGGATGTCCATCAAAATTAAGTCAGGTTGCCATTGCTGCCAGAGTTCAATCCCCTCCGCCCCATGTTGCGCCGTCCGCAGTTCAAAGCCGAGGGGCAACAGCAGGGCAGTTAAAAGTTGCCGATTTTCCAAATGATCTTCCACAATCAAAATCCGGTACGGGCGAGACGTGGGCGCGATCGCCAAGACCCGTTCTGGGGGCAAAGCCGCAGGCACATCACAACTGGCAACCTGCTGAACCTGAATTTGAAACTTAAACGTGCTGCCCTGGGCGAGCGTGCTTTGCACAGTAATCTCACCGCCCATGAGCTGTACATACTTTTGACTGATGGACAACCCCAGTCCTGTCCCCTCATGGGCGCGTTGTCCGGCGGCAGCTTGCGTAAACGGCTGGAAGACCTGTTGTAATTCTTCGGGGGCAATGCCTAAGCCTGTATCAGTCACCTCAAATTGCAGGCTGACAGGGCGAGCGGGGGAAACGCTGGCAGCGGGGGAATCGGGTGAAGCCACCCCGCGATCGACGCTATTATGGGCATATTTGACTGGTTGCCCCAATTCTCCCGTGACGTGTAAACTCACCTGCCCCTGGGCTGTAAATTTAATCGCATTTCCCAGCAAATTGAGCAACACCTGGCGCAGCTTCCCTTCGTCTCCCCAAATATAGGGCGGGACTTGCGGCGATCGCTCAACGCGGAGGAGCACGGGTTTGCCCTGCACCCGCACCTGCAACATCCGTTCCAGGTCATCCAGTAAGCGATGCAGGTTAAAACTGGTTGCCTGCAATTGGATTCTCCCCGCTTCAACTTTTGACATTTCTAACACATCATTAATTAAGCCCAGAAGATGTTGTCCACTGCGCTTAATGATGTGCAAATGTTCCTGATGTTTAGGGTCTAAGGTCGTGTCATGACTGATGACTTGAGCGAATCCCAGAATTACATTTAAGGGCGTGCGTAACTCATGACTCATGTTCGCTAAGAATTCACTTTTCGCATGACTAGCCGCTGCACTTTGCTCAGCTTGCTCAACCGCCAATGCTTTCGCCTGTTGCAATAGTTGCTGCGATCGCCCCAGTTGATCCGCCAGCGCCGCCAGTTGGGTCACGCGCAGCAGGGAAGTGCGGGGCGCAGGGAAGCGCTGATCGAGTCCAGGCAGGGCATTGGCTGTCGGATGGCCAGTCTCCATGACCAAATCTTGCTGATACTGTTGCCATAAATAGGCAATTTGTTGGCGGAGTAAGTGATCTTCCTGGCAGCGATCGCGCAGAGCCACCCCAGCGGTTGTGGCGATCCATAGGATCAGTGGGGGCGCGATCGGCAACCAGTAGTTAGCCTGAAACAAGATGAGACCCAATCCACACCAGACCCCACACAAGCCGATGACGGCCAGGAGTTTTGACCGCGTCTGCCAGCGGGATAGGAGCCAACTCCAGGCGGGCGCACTCAGGAGCAAGCCCCACAACCATAGGGGATGTTCGGACAACGGCCGGAGCGACGTTTGCTGGAGCAGGTTATTGAGCACTGTGGCATGCAGGTAAACGCTGCTGGCCGGTGGGTTTTGGTCGAAGGGAGTGATTAACGGATCGAACCCTGTAGCCGTCACGCCGACCAACACAATTTTGTTGTGAAATGCTGCGGCTGGAATGTTGCCCCGAATCACATCGACAAAGGAATAAGCGGGTAATTGGGCCGCCGGACTGACCCAGTTGATCCATAGGGGGCGATCAAAGGGGGGTAAGGTGACGGGGCGCTGAACCAGACTGTAAGCCTGTGCCGCTACTACCGCCAGGGTTGGCTGGTCTTGCAGTTGTAGCTGCATCGTGCGCACGACACCATCGGTGTCCAGTTGTTTCATCACATGCCCTGTCGCGATCGCGCTCTGGGCTAAATCGGCGACGGGTTGCAGCGGTAGGCCTGCTTGGTCCCAGGCTTGCGCCAAAATTGTATGCCCCTGTTGGCTCATAGCCGCGGCGAGGGCGGGATCTTGAGGACTGGACTCCGACCACAGTAAATCCATCACCACGATACTGGGATTCTTCGTCGTAAGGACTTTGAGCAACTTGGTATAATATTGCCGCGACCAGGGAAACCGACCTAATTGTTGCAAACTGGGTTCATCAATTTTGACCAGCACGATTCGGTCATCCCACGACCGGGCCCCCCGCAGTTGAAACAGAGTGCGATAGGTAATTTGTTCGAAGGGGGTCAACGCGTTCAGCTTCAGCATGAGGGCGATTGCCGCAGCTGTGAGACAGCCCGGCAAACTTTGCCAACCAATCTGCCAACAGCGCTGCTTCATAGTCGAATGAAGATATCGTGGGTTTGTTTGCGACCGAGTGGAGTGACCACGGTAATTTGGAAGCGTTGGGCATAAATCGCTGGGAGTGATAGGCTGAATTGCCCATTGCGATCCGTTGGGACTGATGTCTGACCGACAAACACCAGATTGACTGGATCCACTTGTCCAAGCAACCGTAAAGTGCGGAGGCCCTGCTGCATGCCGCGATCGAGTTCGTAGCGTAACTGGGTATTGTCTTGCAGGGGGACAGATGGAGTCGGGGCCTCGCCAGGAATTGTAAAGTTTTGCGATCCACCAGGGACAAAGACTGTGTTGGCTTGGGCTTGCGTCGCGACATTCCCGCTTAAGGTGGCGACCCCAGTTTTACCAGTCGGTTGGACACTCACCCCAAATTCGGTACCCCGCACGGCACTCACCCCGGCGGGTGTCTGAATTTCTAGATTGGAACCCCGATGGGTGAAGGGTCGCAGCCGTAAGCGCACCTGACCATAAGGCACCGAGAGGGTCGTAATCCGTCCATTGTCGGAGGCGCGACCCAGCGATCGCACCTCAACGCGAGTATTTTCTGCGACCTGAATAAATCCAATCCCGGTATCAACTTCCAGCATGGCTGTTGAGTTTTTGCCCGTGATGATGCTATCGCCCACCGTTTGCAAGCGATCGCCCACTCGCACAGCCCGTACTTGTCCCTGCTGCTGAAACTGCACCTGCCCTTGATTTTGTCGCACGGCTAACCACCGTTGCATTCGTACATTGAGGGGTTGAGATGCGGTACTCGCAGCCTTGAAGACGATTGGGACGGTGAATGTAGCGACGAGTAAAACGCTGCGCCACGCACCTGGCTTGCGTCGAGGAGGCCACAAATCATTCGCCATAGGGGGAAATCAACTGACAGGAATATCTGAACATAGTCTTTTAATAATTTCAGTTATCAGATTTTATTAATCGTAAAAGTTACTCGCTTAGCAGTCCCAGTTAACTGAGTTGTTCCGATTCAACGATCCTCAATCTGTGACCTGTCAGACCACTGCTAACCATCGTAAACTGTGGTCAGGGTGTCGTCAAAAGAAACTGGATCCTAACATTCAGCAGACTGAGTAGAGGCTGGGTGTTTGTACCATCTTGTAACCATAAAGCAAAAATGTGACAAAGTTGTGGCAATTGCAGCAGGGACGGGATCCGCAAGATTTTGATAATTTCGCGCAAGAATCCAATATCGCGGGCGCAGGTCTAGTCCCTAAAGTATAAGCATTGCAGTTGTTTGAGGCTTTTCTCCATGCACTTCTTTGCTTCTTCCCAAGTTCTTGCTGGTATCGCGATCGCCAGTGCTCTGACCGTGACCCTACCCGCTGTCGCCGCGATCGCGGCAGCGCCCCAGACCGTCGCCACCGTCAGCCAATCAGCCGTCAAGCTGCAACCCGGACGCAATCGCGTCACGTTTCAAAGCCAGGGTGAAACGCTAGTGGGGCATCTCTACCTGCCTGCCAACTATCAACCCGGTACCAAACTGCCAACCGTGATTGTGACGGGTGCCTGGATGACGATCAAAGAGCAAATGGCTGGTTTGTATGCTCAAAATCTGGCGGATCAAGGGTTTGCGGCCTTCGCCTTTGATTTTCGCACTTGGGGTGAAAGTGGCGGTTCACTCCGCAGTTTGGAATCACCCACGATGAAAATTGCTGATATTCAAAACGCGATTTCGTTTCTGCAAACGGTGGATGCCGTGGATGCCGACCGGATTGCGGGGTTAGGGATTTGTGCCAGTGCGGGTTATATGGCGGTGGCGGCGGCCAGCGACGATCGCCTCAAAGCGTTGATTACCGTCGCGCCCTGGATTCATGATCCGGCGATCGTGGAGGCGGTGTATGGCGGGGTCACAGCGGTTGAGAATTTAGTGACGACAGGCCGCAACGCTCAGGCCAAATTTCAACAAACGGGCCAAAGTGACTCGGTATTAGCCACCAGCAAAACTGATAAAACAGCGGTCATGTATGGCGATTTGGACTATTACCAAAATCCGCAGCGGGGGGCAATTCCGCAATGGGAAAATCGGTTCGCGATCGCGTCTTGGGCAGAATGGCTAACCTTCAATCCGATGCCCGTGGCGACTCAAATTCAGGTGCCGACATTGTTTATTCACAGCGAAACGGCCGCGATTCCCCAGGGTGCCCGCCAGTTTTTTGCCGCCATTCCCACCGCCAACAAACAGTTTGCCTGGCTCCGCGATCGCACCCAATTCGATTTCTACGATCAACCCACCACCGTAGCCCCCACCATCAGCCTGATCACCACGCACCTCAAAACCGCCTTGAATTAATGGCTTCCCCCTTCAGTCTAACTCCCGTGGGGTGGGCATCTTGCCTACCCAGAGTAGATCCCCGTACGATGATTGGTGAGTTGATTAATGTTAATCCTCTCAGAAGCCTTCAATCAGTCTAGATTAGTTCTAATTCACTTCGATTTTGACTCCAGCATTATTCTTTACCCAAGTACGATCGCTGTTCTGATTCATCTCTCTCCATCGGAGTTTTTATGTCACTCAATTGTTATTACACATTAGGCCGCTCCGGGTTGCGCGTCAGTCGTTTAGCGTTAGGCACCATGACCTTCGGCACTGAATGGGGCTGGGGG
>JAIXVO010000503.1 GCA_027482985.1 Cyanobacteriota bacterium | reverse complement strand
TCAGGTTTCATGACTGGCTCACCAACTTACACCCACTCTCATCATAATTTTTCTCTGGCATTTACATAAAGGCACTACCCGATACTGGAGCTGGCTGATAAGGACGTTCTGCCGTTGTCGATGAGACTGTCGCTGGGGTGGTCGGTGTGACGGTGACTGCACCTGTAGGCGATAAACCATCACGGCGAAACATGGCTTCTTCCTCGTTCCGACGATCCACCAATCCGGGTAGAACTTTGCGAACGCCATTATTTGTCCCATGGACCCAGCGATCGAACTCTTTGGAGCCTCCGTCATAATCACGGTCACTGAGCTTACGGAACATGGTAGATTCCCCAAATGCGCCGATGCCGATGTTGTAGACAAACGACACCAGCGCATCGAACATCCCTTGAGTGAGCGGAACTTTGACAAGCCGGTCAACATCTTCAGCAACTTGCTCAACTTCCAGATTCAACCAACGTTCAGCCGTTGCCGCTGTAATTACATCCGTTTCCAAAATGGGCCGATCCAAGTCCCAATGTCGAATTGAACCAAATCCAATCGTCCAAATTTCGACCGGATCAACATAAGCTTCAATTAAGCCATCGTTACGCTGAGCAAAATAACGTGGCTGCTGCCACTTTCATCCTGTCAGGCTTAGTATTAGAAACAGCAGTGATTCAGCAAATCTTGCGGGAGGAGATTGTGAAAGAATCTGTGACCTATCAGTACATCCTGGAACAAGGATTAGCCGAGAGCCGCCAATAAGGACTGCAAGAAGGCAGACAAGAAGAAAGCCGATCGCTCATCCTCAAATTGCTGAAGCGTCGAGTAGGCGCTCTGCCAGCCGAGATCACGACGCAAGTAGAAGGACTTTCTGTGGAACAGTTAGAAAGCTTAGGTGAAGCCTTGCTGGATTTTACTGATGTGAACAATCTGATCAGTTGGTTAGCCCAGAATGCCTGAGCGCGATCGCGCCATTTCAGGAATTTAGGAGATTGGGGTGATTCTGGGAATAATAGTGCAGCTTTGGGGTGTGAAGTGAGTAAGCGTTACTGAAATCCTCAACTCACCTGATTTAAGGACTTATTCCCATGAAACCGTATCAACCCAGTCAAAAAATTACGCCAGCCGGAATCACCTGGTTGACAGCGAGCTCAATTGTTGGCGGCGTAGCCATTGGCACGCTGACTCATTTCATCGCCCTGCTGGTTTACCTGATTATCCTGTTTCCGTTTGCCATGGGAGTTGCGGGCGGTGCCGTGATCGCCTTGGGGGTGCACAAAGGGAAAGTCCGAAATCCGGCGATCGCGGGATTTTTTGGTATCCTCACGGGTGCCATTCTCTACAGCACCCTGCACATTGCCGACTATTGGCACTTTCAACGCACGGCGGCTGAGGAAATTAACAAGGAGTTGGGACAAGCGAATAGCGCCCCCACCGATCAATTGCTGGATGCCTACCTTCAGGAGCAAACTGGCTCGACTGGCTTCTTCGGCTACATCAAGTACAGCGCGCAACAAGGCGTGAGCATTGGTCGGTTGGGGAGTCGCGGCTTTAACTTAGGCGAAACGGGCACCTGGATTTACTGGGCGTTGGAGTTTGGCGCGATTTGTACCATGACGGGCGCAGCCGCCTACTTCGCAGCTCGTAATCCCTTCTGTGAAACCTGTGATCAGTGGTATGCCGACAAGCACGCGATCGGTAGTGTCCCCCCGCCCGCCTCTGAGCAATTTCTCAGTCTGTTGAACCGCGATGAGTTAATCCCGGCGGGCAAATTGATGAATCCACTGATCCTGTCCCAGCCCCCCTATTGGACAGTGCAGCAGCAATCTTGTAACACCTGTGCCACGAGTGATACTTACCTGACGGTCGATCGCCTCAGCCTGGATCACAAGGGTAATCTCGATCGCCGGGAGATGGGACAAGGATTACTGACCGCAAGTGAATACCAGCAATTGCAAACTGGGATCATGGCAAACTTTGCCACGACTCAGGACGATGTCGCGCTGGCAACCCAAATGGCACTCGCTCAACAAGAACGCGCTGTCATTGGCCCCACCGATATCTTTGCACCGCATGAGTTAAGCCCTAATCAGGTTGCCGACCTCGCTCAACAACTGACCAACCACGCTAGTGTCAAAAGCGCTTATCTAGTGCGGAAACAGGTGGAACATTTCCCTGAACAGCCCTTTTATATTTTGGGAATTTTGTACAAGAGTGGACTCCTGGAAGCCAAAGATGCTGAAACCAAACTAATCAGCCAACTGACGGAGCAGTTGGTCTTTCCAGGGCATACCCTGGTCATTTCCATCCACAAAGATAAAGGCATGACCAAGACTTTGCAGCAAGTTGCAGGCAGCGAGATTTACACCAAGGCTTAAACACTCTGATCGCCTGACTGCTTGGTTCGAGGAGACGAGGTGGGGGTAGACCGTCATTTAGCCGCCAATGGAGCGACGTTAGCTGCCCGCTGGCAACAGTTTAGCCAGTTTGGACTAGGGCTTGAAACCGTTGATCCTGGCGCAATTTATTGAAGCTGGGATCGGTTTTGGCCATTAGTTGACAGAGATAAGGACTATAGCCGATCGCTTGCTTCAACAAATCCAGAGCACGATCGCTATCATTCTGCAGGGCATAGCAACAGGCTTTGCCATACAACGCATTGGCATTATTGGCCTTGGATTTGAGCGATTGGTCGAAGCTCTGGAGGGAGTCCTCAAATTGTCCCAATTTGGCCAGCACCATGCCGCGATAATTCCAGGCATAGTAGCAACTGGCCTTGATGGTCAAGGCTCGATTCAAGGCGGTTAAGGCTTCGGTGTAGCGATGTAAGCAACTCAGCGCCACGCCTTTGTTATACCAGGCTTTGTAGCTGACTGGATTGAGTTCGGCGACGCGGTTAAAACTGGCGATCGCCTCTTTGTAGCGACACAATCCCATCAGTGCTTTGCCGTGATTTTGCCAGGCTCGGTAATCACCCGGTTGCAGTTTGAGCGCATGATGGAAACTGTCCAAGGCATCTTCGTAGCGTGTTAGCTTGGCCTGAGCAATCCCTCTTCCCTGCCAGGCTAGAGCAAATCGCGACTTTAATGCGATCGCCCGATTAAAACTGGCGATCGCCTCTTCATACCGCCCAGCGCTTTCCAAAGCATACCCGCGACTACTCCAGGCTTTATAGTCATCGGGTTGGGTCGCCAAGATCTGATCGTATTTGGCCAGGGTACGATCAATCTGACTGGATTCCCGCAGAGCATGCCCCTGACTGTAGAGAATTTGCGAATCATCGCCTTGGTTCATAGGTTCCGAAAATGAAGGTGTGGACTTCAGCTAAATGATGTACCCCTCCATTCTGCCACTACGACTTCAAGACACTTGTTCGCAGGAACCATGAATCAGGGCGGTAAAGCGCTGATCGCGACGTAACCCATCAAAGTCAGAATTGGTTTTGGCAATTTCCCGATATTCGTGAGGATTGAGTTGTACCGCCCGTTGCAGACTTTCAAACGCCAGCTCATAGTCGCCTTGCAAAGCATAACAGCAGGCTTTGTTATAGAGGGTATTGGGATTATCGGGCTTGAGGGTTAAAGCTTTGTCGTAGCTGTCGATCGCGGGTTCCAATAACCCCATGTGATAGAGCAGGGCTGATTCATTTTGAGAGAGAAATAATAAGCTGAAAGGTTGTGACTGAGGTGGTTAGATGCAGACGTTACAAGAAGCTTTTGCCCAAGTTCCCGACCCCCGTGGCAGTCGCGGTAAACGTTACCCAGTAGCCACGTTTCTGATCTTGCTGCTCTTGGCAACGATGAGTGGGTATCGCGGCTACCGGGGTCTAGAACGGTTTATGGACAGGCATCGGCAGACCTTGTCTCACCGCCTGGGGTTATCGCGTCCAGCCTTGCCGGACTACTCCACGCTTCGGCGCTTCATGAAGCAAATTGACTTTCATCAGGTGGCGGCGGTGTTAATGACGTGGATGCAGGAGGTGCAATGGTTGCAGCCCGGGGATGATTGCGCCATTGATGGCAAGAGCCTGGCCAATACCCTCGTGCACCACCAAGATGCCCAGCAGAACTTTGTCAATGTGGTGTCTGTGTTTCAGTTACGGCAAGGCTTAGTCGTGGCGCAACAGGTGTTTGAGAATGGTCGCGAAAGTGAGATTGGCGTGGTTCAGTCGCTGATTGAGCAACTCCAAGTCACCGGGATTGTGTTCAGTCTCGATGCGTTACATCTGCAAAAAAAACGGTGCGCTTGATTCAGGCTCAAGGCAATGATTATGTCATTAGCGTCAAAGCCAATCAGGGCACCCTTTATCGGCAGATTGTTCAACAAGCCCAAAGCACCGCGCCGCGCAGCCAGATCCAGCAGACTGAAACCGGACACGGTCGCACCATCCAACGGACGGTTTCCACCTTTGAGTTAAGCGCTTCGCTGAAACTGAAATGGGCTGGGGCGCAACAATTCGTGCATATCCACTATGGGGGGCAACGGCAAGGGAAGCCGTATCAAGAGGATCTGTATTACTTGACCAGTCTCACCAGTGATGCCGCCGCATTAATGGCGCGCATTCGCGCGCATTGGGGGATTGAGAACCGATTGCACTGGGTCAAAGACGTGGTGCTCCAAGAAGATGCGGCTTCGATTGCTCAAGCGGCCCCTGCGAGTCTCATGGCAATTTTACGGAACTTGGCAGTGAGTTTATTTCGGGCGCATGGCTATCCGTCTTTGGTCAAAGCGATTGACCTGCTCAGCCATGATTTTGACCGATTGCTGCCCATGCTGGGAATTTTCCCTCCTTAACATGAATCAGCCCTGCTGAATTCGGGGGGTTTGGGGGGCCGCCACCCAAGCCCAGAATCTTGGTTCTCGCCAGAGACTCGCGCGACGACCAGACCCATTTAGCAAATGGTAAGCCCTGATTGAGAGCCAGAGCGAGGCGGAAGAGCAAGCTAAAAACCTGTTATCGCGGAAGTTTTCGCTTAAGTTGAAACTAATGATGGCCATTCGCCCTGACGATGCAAATTTGATATGCCGGGTTTGCTATTTAAGCTTTGCCCATAAAAGAAACCGTTCAGGGGGCGATCGCGATGAAACAAGGGATCAACCACTCTGAACGGTCTGGAGGTGACAGGAGAACCTGTCATGGGTGAGAGCTAGACACAGCCCTCGGCGACCTTCCATTGGGACTACTTAACCGGATAGACATCCAGATGATGAGCGGCTTTACCGTTCTTTTCGGCTGGCTGATGACCATTGGTGCGACGAGGCTGAATCACCCCGTAGCCCCCGTGATTACGTTCGTAAACCACGTTAATTTCGCCAGTTTCGACATTGCAAAACACATAGAAATCGTGGTCAATCAGTTCCAGGTGCTCCAGGGCTTCCTGGACGGACATCGGAGGCATCGCGAAGTATTTCGTGCGAACCACTTGCGCTGGCAGTTCGGGTTCTCGATCAACGGGCAATTCCGCAACGACGGGTTGATCAATCAGCGCCTCAGCAGTCTTCACCGAAGTATGCTGTTTGTCGTACCGTTTTTCCTTATACTTCCGCAATTGGCGAGAAATTTTGTCGGCAACGAGATCGATGCTGGCGTATAGGTTTTCGCTGCCCTCCTCGGCTCGCACCACAGACCCGTTCACGTAGATGGTGACTTCTGCCACTTGTTTGGAGTTTATTCGGGGATTGCGGGCTACGGAAAGATGGACATCCACTTCCGTAATCATTGCTTGAAAATGGCTAATCGCTTTCTCAATTTTCTGGTTGACATATTCACGAATCGACTCAGTAATTTCAATGTTTTTGCCCTGAATTACAAGCTTCATGAGCTTCCTCCCCTCAAAACTGGGTGTTAAGGTTTCCCTAGTCGGGTCTTAACTTCACCCTAGCACTTTGTATTCTCACGAACAGACCCCTTCAAAATGTTTTGCATCCTTTGACAATTCTTGATTGAAACACCCGCAAATCGATGCAAATTTACTCGCTTCTACGCTTGAATCTGCGGTGGTTTTAGCGCATCTTAAAGAGTTGGGGATCAATGTTGGTTGCAATCGTACCGATAAGTTTCCTTAATAAAATCTTCGGTTTTTCGATAATTTTCTTGCCCTATTTCTGTTACCTCTGGCCTTGAATTCCTTGCGTCCTTGCCTCCTCTACACTCCAGGGATGCTGCCTTACCGGGAAGCCTTAACCTGGCAGCGATCGCTCACTGCTGCCCGCAAAGCCGACCCTGCCCTGCCGGATGCCCTGATCCTGCTGGAACATCCGCCTGTGTATACGCTGGGCACGGGTTCTGATCGCCAGTTTGTGAAATTTGATCCGGCGCAATCGACTGCGGAGCTGGTGCAAAGTGAGCGGGGGGGCGAGGTGACGTATCACTGTCCGGGGCAACTGGTGGGCTATCCCATTCTGAACCTGACCTTTTATCAGCAGGATTTGCACTGGTATTTGCGGCAACTGGAAGCGGTGTTGATCGAGGTGTTGGCGAGTTATGGGCTACCGGGTGAGCGCCTGCCGGGGTGGACGGGCGTTTGGATGGAGGGGGTGAAAGTGGCAGCGATCGGCATCAAAGTCAGTCGGTGGATTACCATGCACGGGTTTGCCCTGAATGTGTGTCCTGACTTGAGCGGGTTTGAGCAGATTGTGCCTTGT